>CAZKCT010000037.1:0-18060 GCA_964551545.1 uncultured Piscirickettsiaceae bacterium
CTGAATGCTCAGCGCGTGGATCTCGCGCTCCATCAGGTGATCTACGGCCTGATAGATCAGACGATGTTTCTGGATCAGGCTCTTGCCCTCAAACTGGGGTGAGGCGATGTGTACGGTGAAGTGGCCTGCACCGCCAGCGGCCTTGTGGCCGGCATGCTCATCGGAATTATCCTCAATCTCCAGAGAGGTGGGGGCGAGTGCCTCGGTCAGCAGTGTCTCAATCGCCGCAATCCGCTCCGCTGGACTCATTGAGGGAAGACCTTCTTGAAGGGTTTTACGGTCACTTTCTGGTAGACGTTGGCATGGATGTAGGGGTCGTCATCGGCCCATCTCTGTGCGGCTTCGAGTGATTCGAACTCTGCCACCACCAGACTGCCACTGAATCCGGCGGGGCCGGGATCTTCGCTGTCGATGGCGGGGTGGGGGCCGGCGATCAGCAGTCGTCCATCGGTCTGTAGTTGTTGCAGCCGCTCCAGATGGGCGGGGCGTGCCGCCAGTCGATCCTCAAGGCTGTTCTCTCGATCTTCACTGATGATGGCGTAAAACATGGGGGTTACTCCGTTGGATTGGAGGGCTCTTCGGCAGGCTCCTCCTCAATATGGCGGGTCATGTAGAAGGCCTGGGCGAGGACAAAGGTGAAGGTGAGTCCCATCACCCCGAACAGTTTGAAGTTGACCCAGATCTCCTCGCGGCTCTTCTCGTCGAGATCGAGCCCGTAGTAGAAGGCGACATAGATATTGATGAAGCCGACGATGATGAAGAAGATGGCCCAGCTCCAGTTGAGGCGGTTCCAGATCGGCTTGGGCAGGACCACGCTGCCGCCCATCATCCGCTCCACCAGCGGCTTCTCGCCAATGTAGAGGCTGCCGATGAAGGCGAGGCCAAAGATCCAGTTGACCACGGTGACCTTCCATTTGATAAAGAGCGCATCCTGAAAGATCAGGGTGGCACCACCGAGTACTGCAATCAGCCCCAGTGTGATCAGGTGCATCTTCTCGAAGCGGCGGTGCTTCATCCAGAAGAGTGCCACCTGCAGGGCTGAGGCGGCAATGGCGACGCCGGTCGCTACAAAGATGTCGTAGGTTTTGTAGGCGACAAAGAAGAGGATGACGGGGAAGAGATCGAACAGAAATTTCATGATAGGAGGAGTAGAATAGCGGCCTTGTAATAGATCGAATAATAGCATACCTCTTTACTCAATTATGTCGCCCAGCCAAGGAACGAGGCCGTGTAACTACGACCTCCATAGCCACTCAACCGTCTCTGATGGCACCCTTACGCCGGGTGACCTGGTGGCGCGTGCCGCAGAAAAAGGGGTTAATGTGTTGGCGCTGACTGATCACGATGAGGTGGCGGGTGTGGCCAGTGCAAGAGAGGCTGCAGTAGAGCACGGCATTACCTTGATTGGTGGCGTTGAGGTCTCTGTCACCTGGGGGAAGCAGACGGTTCATATTGTGGGGTTGAATGTCGATCCAGAGAGTGAGCGGCTACAGAGTGGACTCGCCAAGCTGCGGGAGTATCGGCAGTGGCGAGGGGAAGAGATTGGTCGTCGTCTGGAGAAGGCGGGGATTAGTGGTGCTTATGAGGGGGCGCTGGAACGTTGCAAGGGGAATCTTCTGACACGCACTCACTATGGTCGATTCCTGCTTGAAACTGGTGAAGTGGATCAGATGCGAGATGCCTTCAAGCGTTATCTGCTGCGCGGTAAACCAGGGTATGTCTCTGGTCGATGGGCGGCCCTGGAGGATGCTGTCGGATGGATTCGAGATGCAGGTGGTGTGGCGGCAGTGGCTCATCCTGCGCGCTATAACATGACCCGTACCAAGTTGCGGTCGCTGTTTGGGGAGTTTATCGAGTGCGGTGGCGAGGGGCTGGAGGTGGTCTCCAGTAGTCATAATGACAATGAGATTCGCACCATGGCACAGCATGCGGTCGATCTTGGGCTGGCGGCATCCCGTGGCTCTGATTTTCATGAACCAGCCAACCGTTGGGTGGAGCTGGGGCGATTGCCAGCGCTCCCCAAGAAATGTGAACCGATCTGGGAACGCTGGGAAACGCCCTCTCAGCGGATGGTGGGATAGGGCACTGTTATGGCACGTATTCTTGAGATTCATCCCGTTAATCCGCAGCCTCGGCTGATTCAGCAGGCCGTTGAGATCATTCATCGGGGGGGCGTGGTTGCTTATCCCACAGATTCCAGTTATGCGCTGGGGTGCCATATCGGGGACAAGCAGGCGATGGAGCGCATTCGCCGTATCCGCCGTGTGGGCAATGATCACAACTTTACGCTGGTCTGCCCCAATCTGGCTGATCTCAGTCTCTATGCCAAGGTGGACAATACCTCGTTTCGCCTGATGAAGCGGGTGATGCCTGGCCCCTATACGCTGATCTTGAAGGCGAGTCGCGAGGTGCCGCGGCGGCTGCAGCACCCCAAAAAGAAGACCATCGGGCTGCGTGTGCCGGATCATCCAGTCGCTCATGCGCTGATGGAGGCGCTGGGTGAGCCATTGATGAGCTCGACCCTGATCCCGCCTGAGGCAGAATTTCCACTCAATGACCCGTTCGAGATTGATCAGGCGATGGGGCATGAGATCGATCTGATTATCGATGGTGGACACTGCGGGGTGGAGGCGACCACGGTGGTCCATATGGTTGATGGCATTCCCGAGGTAACGCGGGTCGGTTGTGGTGATCCGGCACCGTTCGAGTAGCCCCTCGCAAGCGTCCCCCAGAAGGGTATAATTCCCCACAATGAACGACTTTTCGATGATGCAGACCATCGCCATCTGGGCGCTTCCGGTGCTGTTTGCAATCACCGTCCATGAGGTGGCCCACGGCTGGATGGCCAAGCAGTTGGGCGACAAGACCGCGATGATGATGGGGCGGTTGACGCTGAATCCCATTCGTCATATTGATCCAGTGGGAACGATTGCGGTGCCGCTTCTTTTGGTGGTGCTGCAGACCGGTTTTGTCTTTGGCTGGGCGCGCCCAGTACCGGTGACAGTTGAAAACTTACGTAGTCCCAAACGGGATATGGTCTGGGTGGCGCTGGCGGGGCCATTTTCCAACGGAGTGATGGCGCTGATCTGGCTGCTGATGATGGTGGTCGGCGTGGCACTGCATGGCACCCTCGACTGGGTGGCCGAACCATTGGTCTACATGGGGCAGGCCGGGGTGTTGATCAATATTGTGTTGATGATCCTCAACCTGATTCCGTTGCCACCGCTGGATGGCGGACGCATTGTGACAGGGCTGCTGCCGGGACGACTCTCGTGGCAGTTCAGTCGGTTGGAACCCTACGGCTTCTTTGTCCTGATTGGTTTGTTGGCAACCGGGCTGCTGGGGCAGCTGATCGGACCGCCAATCCATGGCACAACCAATTTTCTCTTTTCACTGATCGGTCTGTAATGACCACCCACTCATAACGAAGCATGAACACAAAAAGCAGTAGCCACTCCACCGTTCCATCACAATTTCAGCGTGTGGTCTCCGGGATGCGTCCCACAGGTAATCTCCATCTCGGCCACTATCACGGTGTGCTGAAGAACTGGGTCAAGTTGCAGCGCGAGTATGAGTGCTTCTTCTTTGTGGCCGACTGGCATGCGCTGACCACCCACTATGATGACCCCTCGGTGATTGAGCGGAGTGTCTGGGAGATGGTGATTGACTGGCTTGCTGCTGGGGTTAACCCAAGTGATGCGCGGATCTTTATCCAATCACGTGTGCCGGAGCATGCCGAGTTGCACACCCTGTTGTCGATGATGACGCCGCTGAGCTGGCTGGAGCGGGTCCCCACCTACAAGGATCAGCAAGAGAAGCTGAAACATAAAGATTTATCCACCTACGGGTTCCTCGGTTATCCACTGCTACAGAGTGCCGATATTCTCGCCTATCGGGCTGGGCAGGTACCGGTAGGTGAGGATCAGGTGGCCCATGTCGAGCTGACGCGTGAGGTAGCACGGCGCTTTAACCACCTTTACGGTAAAGAGCCTGGCTTTGAGGAGAAGGCGGAGAGCGCAGCCAAGAAGATGGGGAAGAAGAGTGCCAAGCTCTACAATCGCCTGCGCAAGAGCTTCCAGGAAGAGGGAGACCATGAGGCGCTGGAGACCGCTCGTGCGCTGTTGGAGTCACAGCAGAATATTACCCTGGGAGATCGGGAGCGACTCTTCGGCTATCTCGAAGGGGGTGGGAAGATCATCCTGCCAGAGCCACAGGCGCTGCTGACCAAGGCCTCCAGGATGCCGGGGCTGGATGGGCAGAAGATGTCGAAGTCTTACAACAACACTATCTCATTGCGAGAGGATCCCGCTGAAGCGGAGAGGAAGATTCGTACCATGCCGACTGACCCGGCACGGGTGCGCAAGACCGATCCGGGTGATCCGGCGAAGTGTCCGGTCTGGGAGTTTCATCAGGTCTATACCAATGAGGCACAGCGCGACGAGTTGGCTGAGGGGTGCCGCTCTGCGGGCATCGGTTGCCTGGACTGTAAGCAGTCAGTCATTGATGGGGTCATGAAAGAGCTGTTGCCGATGCGTGAGCGTGCCAAGAAATTTACTGAAGACCCCAGCCTGGTGAAGAATATTATCGATGAGGGCAGTGAGCTGGCCCGTGATGAGGCGAAGCGCACCATGCTTGAGGTGCGGCAGGCGATGGGGCTTCAATACTGATGACTCGTCAGCTCCCACTCGACGACAGCACCACAGTCGATCCCGAGCAGGAGCAGTTGCTGCAGGAGATCCGCGTCTCTGGAGAGTCGCTGCAGGAGCTTCCCAAAGATCTCTATATTCCGCCAGAGTCACTGAAAGTGGTTCTGGAGGCCTTTGAGGGGCCGCTCGATCTACTGCTCTATCTGATTCGGAAGCAGAATCTTGACGTGCTCAATATTCCAATTGCGGAGGTGACTCGGCAATACATGGGTTATGTGGAGATGATGCAGACGCTCAACCTGGAGTTGGCCGCAGAATATTTGGTGATGGCGGCGCTGTTGGCGGAGATCAAATCACGGATGCTCCTTCCACGCCATGAGGATGTCGAGGATGAGGATGATCCACGGGCCGAATTGATTCGCAGGCTGCAGGAGTATGAGCAGTTCAAGCGTGCGGCCGAGGAGTTGAACGAGTTGCCTCGGCTGGAGCGAGACATCAATCCGGTGGAAATTGCGCCCCCCAGTCGTGGGCCACGACCACAGCCAGAGGTTCAGCTGCAGGCACTATTGACTGCCTTTAGTGACGTGCTGCAGCGGGCCGAACTGTTCAATAGTCACCATGTGCAGAAAGAGCCGCTGTCGATTCGTGAGCGGATGAGCAGTGTGCTGGCTCAGCTGGAAGAGGTGGCCAAGAGTGATAGTCCGATCATTGAGTTTGGCGCACTGTTCGATCCTGAGGAGGGGCGGATGGGCGTGGTCATCAGTCTGATGGCGGTGTTGGAGTTGATCAAGGAGGCGTTGATTGGGGTGGTGCAGAATGCCCCGTACGGTCCCATCTATATCGTTCCACCATCAGAGCTTTCAGTAGAGAAGGGGGAGCGAATCTGATGGAGACCAATCTGAAAAATATTGTTGAGGCGACGCTGATGGCAGCGGGTCGCCCCGTCAGCGTGAAAGGCCTGTTGGCACTGTTTGAAGAGGATGCCCAGCCAGAGCGCAAAGCGGTTGTGGCTGCGTTGAAAGAGCTGCAACAGGAGTGTGAAGGTCGAGGGTACGAGATTGTTGAGGTGGCCAGTGGTTGGCGCATGCAGGTGCGGCAGGAGCTGTCGACCTGGGTCAATCGCTTGTGGGAAGAGAAGCCAGCCCGCTACTCCCGTGCGCTGTTGGAGACGATGGCGCTGATCGCCTATCGCCAGCCGATCACACGTGGTGAGATCGAGGATATCCGTGGGGTGGCCGTCAGTACGAATATTATGAAGACCCTGCAAGAGCGGGAGTGGGTGCGGATGCTGGGTCATCGTGAGGTGCCGGGGCGTCCAGCGATCTACGGCACCACGCGCAAGTTTCTCGACTACTTTGGGTTGAAGACGTTGGAGGAGTTACCAACGCTGGTGGCGCTGAAGGAGTTGGGGGCGATGAATGAGAGCTTTGAGCTGGAACAGGAAGAGCTGGATGATCTGGAGGGCGAGGAGGAGCGGGTCGACCTGCGCTTGGTTGTTAATGAAGAGTCTATAGAGGCGTCCAGCCTTGATGAGGAAGAAGAGTGAGTGACGAGATCGATCGTTCCGAAGAGGAGCAAGCCCCAGAGGGAGAGCGGCTGCAGAAGGTGATGGCACGGGCCGGGATGGGATCTCGCCGCCAGGTGGAGCAGTGGATTCGTGAGGGAAGAATCAAGGTCAATCGCCAGCCGGCAACGCTCGGCATGCGGGTCACGGCGACGGATGAGATTCGCCTGAATGGAGACCGGGTTCACCCCTTCCCCAAAGAGGGGGCAGCCCCCCGTACTCGAGTGTTGCTCTACCACAAGCCAGCTGGGCAGATGACAACCCGTCGCGATCCGGAGGGACGGGATACCGTCTTTGAGCATCTGCCCAAGGTGCAGGGTGCGCGCTGGATTGCTGTGGGGCGGCTCGATTACAACACCTCTGGATTGCTGCTGTTTACCACCGATGGAGATCTGGCCAACCGTCTGATGCACCCCTCGGCAGCGGTGGATCGAGAATATGCGGTGCGGACGCTGGGTGAGGCGAGTGAAGCGCAGCTTGAGCAGCTACGTAATGGGGTTGAGCTGGAAGATGGGATGGCGCGCTTCTCCGATATTGTTGAATCAGGCGGGAAAGGGGTCAACCACTGGTACCATGTGGTGCTGCAGGAGGGGCGGAACCGGGAGGTTCGAAGAATGTGGGAGGCCGTGGGGATCACGGTCAGTCGCTTGATGCGGGTTCGTTATGGCCCTATTTTGCTGGGCAATCGAGTGCGGACAGGTAAGAGCCGCGAACTGGACCGGGAAGAGATACGGTTGCTGCAACAGATTGCTGGGGCGGAGGTGAGTGAGCCGCTGGGCCTCAAGTCCTCTCCTCGCGCCAAGAGTCCCGCCTCTCAGCAGCGGAAGATCCACCATCGAAGTGGTGGTCAACGTGGCAAACGTCGCTGACCCTTTTCAGCTGTTTCAGAAATTATTGAGTGCCTATGGCCCCCAGCAATGGTGGCCAGCGGAGAGTCCGTTCGAGGTGATGGTCGGGGCGATCCTGACTCAGAATACCGCATGGGAGCGGGTGGAGGCGGCCATCGCCAATCTGCGGCAGCAGGCGCTGCTTGATCCACAGCGGATGGTTGAGCTGGAGCAGAGCCAGTTGGCGGAGGTGATTCGTCCATCCGGCTACTTCAATCTCAAGGCGAAACGGTTGCAGGCCTACTGCACCTGGTATCTTCAACACGCCCAAAAACTGGAGGAGATAGAGATGGAGGCTCTACGGGAGGCGCTGCTTGAGGTTCATGGGGTGGGACCAGAGACTGCGGATGATATTTTGCTCTATGCCTTGGATCGTCCAGTTTTCGTGGTGGATGCCTATACTCGCCGCATCTTTCAGCGCGTGGGGTGGCTGGAGGGGAAAGAGTCCTATCTGCAGGTTCAGTTGATGGTGGAGCAGTCGTTTGCTGGCCTTTCATCCTTGCAGCAGGTGGATGCTTTCAAGGAGTTTCATGGATTGATGGTGGAGCATGCCAAACGTCACTGTCGCAAGCGGCCGACCTGTGAGGGGTGTCCATTGGCGTGTGGTTTTGTGGCCGAAAAGGAGGGTGCTTAAAAAATGGGCACTTTGCTGTGGTGTGACAATTCTGTGACTGCTGCGGTTTGATTATGGGTTATGGACAGTGTTATCCACAGGCTGTGTGGAGAACCGGGGTTCCGCTATAAGAGTCAGAAAAGTAGAAGGCCGACCAATAAAACAAATGAATATTTACCTGTAAGCTACTGATAACTAGAGGATGGCGTAAGATTTTTTTCGGTCGTCTAAGATCTTTGTAACTCCCTGTTTTCCTGTTGTCAGGGTGTAATCATTCTTAGGGTGTTCATTAGTAAAAACTAATATCCACAGTTCTTCCGCTCTGGGTTGGTGTTGATTACTGGATGATTCCGGTGCCAACCAGCAGCAGATACAGAAAAAGCCCTGCGATCAGAAACAGAGGAAAGAACTGAATCATCATCTGCAACAGAGAGCGTTTCACGATGTGATCCAGGCGTCGAGGCGTTGTCCATTCACGGCCTTGCTATCGGGTCCCATCAGGTAGAGATAGGCCCCCGTGAGTTGCTCCGGTTTTGGGTTGTTGTTGGGATTCTCTGCGGGAAAAGCCTTGGCGCGCATCACTGTACGGGCGACGCCAGGGTCGATGGTATTGACCCGAATATTGTCGTTTTCCAGCTCATCAGCCAGAATCTGGGCCATCCCCTCATTGGCAAATTTGGAGGCAGAGTAGGCGCCCCAGTAGGCCACTCCCTGATGGCCTACTCCAGAACTGGTAAAGATCATTGCGGCCTCTTCAGACTGTCTCAGAAGTGGGATGCAGTGTTTGCTGAGGAGAAACTCTGCAGTCACATTGACTCGGAAAACGGTCTCCCACTGTTTTAGGGGGTAGTGCTCAATCGGGCTGAGATCCCCAAGGTGAGCGGCATTATGGAGTAACCCATCCAGCTGTCCCACCGCTTGCGACAGCCCTCCTGCAAGTCCCTGAAAGGCCTCTTCATCGGCTTTGGCGAAGTCGATTGGGAAAATATAGGGCTGCGGATGGCCTGCCTTGACGATGGCATCGTAGGTGTCCTCTAACCGGAACTGGGTTCGGCCAACCAGCACGACCGTTGCGCCATGCGCGGCATAGGCCTCTGCAGCAGCACGGCCAATACCGTCGCCAGCGCCGGTGACCAAGATGGTACGCCCCTGTAACAGGTCGGGGGCAGGGGTATAGTGATTATCCATGGGTTGCTTCAATCTTCATCGTTGGGGAGTTCAGGGTTTTTCGGGGTGCGGGACAGCTTCTCGATGGGGGCTGGTTCATTCAGTGCCTTGTTGGGATGAATGCCCATCTCGGTAAAGCGCCGGGCACCGGGTAAGACGCTGCGCTCCAGTGAGCCGACCGCTTTGTTGAAGGCATCCACCCCGTTATCGAGATTTTTTCCGACCTTGCTCAGGTGTGAGGTGAAGGTGGCGAGTCGGTCATAGAGCTGTACGCCCACTTCACGGATGGTCTCTGCGTTGCGTGCCACTTCTTGCTGCTTCCAACCAAAGGCAACGGCGCGGAGCAGGGCGACCAGGCTGGTCGGGGTGGCGAGGATCACCTTCTCTTTGAGGGCATCTTCCAGCAGGTTGTGATCCCGTTCCAGAGCGCTGCTGAGAAACTGATCGCCAGGAATGAAGAGCACGACAAAGTCGGGGCTCTCCTCAAATTGTGACCAGTAGCTCTTGGCAGCCAGTTCACGCACTCGCTTGCGGACGTTGCGGGTATGGCGCTCCAGTGCTTCGTTGCGTTGGTTGTCATCGGTGGCTTCAGTAGCGCTGATGTAGGCATCGAGCGGGGTCTTGGCATCGACAATGATGGCGCGCTGGTCTGGCAGGTGGATCACCATGTCGGGGCGCAGGCTTCCAGACTCTCCCTCAACCTGCTCCTGCTCAATGAAGTCGGCATGTTCCACCATGCCTGCCAGCTCGGCCAGACGCTTCAGGGTGAGTTCGCCCCACTGTCCACGTACCTCGGGTCGGCGCAGGGCCTGAACCAGATTGCGGGTCTCCTGCTGTAGCTGCTGCTGTGTGAGGGTGATCCCCTCCAGATGGTGGGTCAGTGCGCCGTACTGCTCCTTGCGCTCCTTTTCAATCTCGCGCAGCTGTTTTTCACTTTTCTCCAGAGTGGTTCGAATCGGCTGCAGTAGGGCGTCGATGGCCTGCTGGCGCTCTTTCAGTGTCCCTTCGGACTGGGTGTGGTGTTTGGCGAGAGACTCTTGTGCCAGTTTGAGGAAAGACTCGCTGTTGTGTTGGAGTGCCCCTTGCGTCAGCTCCTGAACCAGTTGATTGAGCTGTTCGCGATTTTCACTGCGGGCCTGTTCAATGCGCTCCTGTTGATGATTGCGTTCGCTCTCCAGGGTGGCCTGGAGGCGGGCGCTCTCTTCGCGTAGTGTGCCATTCTGCTGCTGTAGTGAGCTGTTCTTGCGCCACAGAAGGGCTGCGGCGGCAACAACAATGAGTGTCAGCAGAGGGAGTACTAGATCCATTGTAGAACCTCTTCGGGATGATCAATGATGGCATCTGCGTGCCAGGACTCAATCTGCTCTCCACTGGCCAGGTAACCGAATCGACAGGCAATGGTGGTCATGGCGGCGCGTCGTCCGGCCTCGATGTCGCGGCTGGCATCGCCAACGTAGATACACTCCTCGGGATCCAGCTGCAGAATCTCGCAGGCATGGAGCAGGGGAGCAGGGTGAGGCTTGGAGTGGGGAGTGGTGTCTCCACTGATGATGCAGGCGGCCCGTCGGTCGAGATTGAGCTGGCGCATCAGTGGATCGGTGAAGCGGGAGGGTTTATTGGTAACCACTCCCCAGTGGATCGATTGCTGCTCTAGCTGGTTGAGAAGAGATTCCATTCCCTGCATCAGGGTGGTCTCTCGGGTCAGATTCTCCCGGTAGATAGTGAGAAGACGTTGGCGCTGCTGCTCGAAGGCGGCCTCATCAAGGTCATCCCCAAACCCCAGTTGGATGAGGGGAGCGCTGCCGTTGGAGGCGACCTCCCGAACGGGAGTCAAAGGCAATGGGGCGTGCCCTGCCTCCAGAAGCGTCTGGTTCAGGGCGTAGGCGAGATCAGGTGCGGTATCGGCCAGGGTGCCATCCAGATCAAACAGAACGGCTTTGACGGGCCGTTCACTCATGAGTGGGACGGGCGTGGGCAAAGTAGTTGACGTCTACGTTGGATCCAAGCGAGTAGGTCATGGTGAGTGGGTTGTAGTGCATGCCGGTAAGGTCATCCATTGCTATATTGGCCTGGCGGCACCAGCGCTCCATCTCGGCAGGCTTGATAAACTTGTCGTGCTCATGCGTCCCTTTGGGCAGCAACTTGAGAATGTACTCGGCCCCAATAATCGCCATCAGATAGGACTTGAGATTGCGGTTGATGGTGGAGAAGAAGAGGTGCCCCTCTGGCTTTATCAGTTTGCTGCAGGCTCGAATGGTGGAGGCGGGATCGGGGACATGCTCCAGCATCTCCATGCAGGTGACAATGTCATAGCTGTCAGGCTCTTCCTCCGCGAGTGCCTCAACCGGGACCTGTCGATAGTCGACCTCGAGTTGTGACTCTAGCAGATGGAGGCGAGCGACCGAGAGGGGGGCCTCACCCATATCGATACCGGTGACGGTCGCACCGGCCTGTGCCATCCCCTCCGAGAGGATGCCGCCACCACAGCCGACATCAAGGATTTTCATTCCGGCCATCGGGGTAAAGCGCTCAATATAGTCGAGTCGCAGTGGATTCATGTCGTGGAGTGGTTTGAATTCACTCTCGCGGTCCCACCAGCGGTGGGCGAGCGCCTCGAATTTGGCAATTTCGTCGTGATCGACGTTCTGAGTGTGGTTGGTGGTTGTCTCGTTCATGGGGCAATTTTACCGCGCCACTCGGTGGCCTGTCGCTTCACTTTTTCCAAATCGAGTGTGGCCAGTTCTCCATTGCGCAGCAGGTGTTCACCATTGATCCACACCTCGCGAACCTGGTGTCGGCCAGTGGTATAGACCAGGTGGGAGGCAATGTCGTAGATGGGCTGGCTCTCCAGTTCACTGAGATCGATAGCAATCAGGTCTGCAGCCTTGCCTGGGGTCAGTGATCCGGTGATGGTCTCCAGCCCCAGGGCGCGAGCCCCATTGAGAGTTGCCATCTGTAGGGCCTGGTGGGCGGGGAGGGCGGTGGCGTCGCCGGAGACCCCCTTCGCCAGTAGGGCGGCAGTGCGCATCTCGCCAAACATATCGAGGTCATTATTGCTGGCGGCGCCATCGGTGCCGAGTGCAACGTTGATGCCGGCCTTGATCAGCGCGTCAGCTGGGCAGAATCCGCTGGCGAGCTTGAGATTCGATTCTGGGCAGTGGATAACACTGACATTGCGCTGTGCCAGCAGGGCAATCTCCTGGTCATTGAGCTGAGTCATGTGGACAGCGGCAAGCCGTGGACCAAGGAGTCCCATCTCTTCCAGTCGCTGTAGGGGGCGGTTGCCGGACTGTTGTTCTGCCTCTTCGACCTCATGTGCGGTCTCATGGATATGCATGTGGATGGGGGCCTCCAGCTCGGTGGCGTAGACCCGGATTTTTTCCAGTGGGGCATCAGAGACGGTGTAGGGAGCATGGGGGGCGAAGGCGGTGTGAATCAAAGAGGAGTTGCGGTACTGCTCATGGAGCGCAATGCCCTTTTCCAGATACTCCTCTGGGCCACTGCCCCAGGCGGAGGGGAAGTCCATCATCAGTAGACCGATCACTGTACGCATCCCTGTATTGGCGGCGACCTGTGCAGTCACCTCGGGGAAGAAGTACATATCGTTGAAGCAGGTGGTGCCACCACGCACCATCTCGGCAATGGCCAGCTCGCTCCCGGCACGGACAAACTGCTCATTGACCCATTGCTGTTCTGTGGGCCAGATATGCTCCTGCAGCCAGGTCATCAGTGGCAGGTCATCAGCCAATCCGCGCATCAATGACATGGCGGCATGGGTGTGGGCATTAATCAGTCCTGGCATCACCACCTGCTGCTGAAGCTTGAAGGTGTGGTCTGCCCGGTACTGTTGCTGTGCCTGCTTTGTTGGGAGGATCTTGACGATCAATCCGTCATCGATGGCGATGCTGTGGTGCTCCAGCACGGTTTCGGAGGGCTCAATGGGCAGGACCCAGTGGGCGTGAATCAGTGTATCAATGGTCTGCATGCGGGTAAGATTACGGACTGTCGATTAAATTACAAGAGAGAGCCAACCGATGATGATGGATCGCAAGGAGTCACCCGCCATTCAGTGGAGTGGAGAGCAGCTGATTTTGCTGGATCAGCGTCTGCTGCCACTGAGAGAGGAGTACATCCACTATGATGATGTCGAGTCGGTGGCGGCGGCCATTACCGATATGGTGGTGCGCGGTGCCCCGGCGATTGGAGTCACCGCAGCCTATGGTGTGGTCTTGGCAGCGCGTAACCGTCTTGGCGGGAGTGCATGTGGCGCATGGCGCGCGGCTCTGGAGGATGATCTGGATGAGTTGGCCCAGGCACGTCCAACGGCGATCAATCTTCACTGGGCGATTGAACGTATGCGCGCGTTGCTGGGCGGAGAGGAGGGGCAGTTGCTGCAGCGCTTGGAGCAGGAGGCGATTGCGATTCACCAGGAAGATATCGATGCCTGCAAGCGTATGGGAGCGCTGGGTGCTGCTTATATTGAGTCTGGGAGTGGGGTGTTGACCCACTGCAATGCAGGGGCGCTGGCGACGGGTGGTTATGGTACGGCGCTGGGCGTGATCCGCAGTGCCTGGGCAGAGCAGCGGATCAGTGCGGTGTTTGCAGATGAGACCCGCCCCTGGCTGCAGGGCGCGCGATTGACCGCGTGGGAGCTTCTTCAGGACGAGATCCCGACTTCGCTGCTGGCGGATGGCGCGGCGCCGTGGTTGATGCGACAGGGAAAGGTGAACTGGGTGGTGGTCGGCTCTGATCGTATTGCCGCCAATGGCGATGTGGCGAATAAGATTGGCACCTACAGTGCGGCCATTGCGGCGCGTCATCATGGTGTGAAATTCATGGTGGTGGCGCCGACCTCGACCATTGATCGAAATGTGGCCTCGGGGGAGGAGATTCCGATTGAGGTGAGGCAGCCGAATGAACTTTTCTCCTGTCTGGATGGGGGCAGAATGGCGGCGGAGAATGCAGGGGGGTGGAATCCTGTTTTTGATGTTACCCCTGCCGCTTTGGTCGATCTCATCGTCACGGAAAAAGGGGTGGTCGAGAACCCCAATCGGGAGAAAATCGCGGCCCTATTTGAGTCGTAAATCTGTTACAATCTTCGGCTCTGTTTGAGCGCCAATTGGGTGTCGCTCTATCAAGCTAAAAAGAAGATTAATGACTGAATTTGCGAAGGAAGTTCTCCCGATTAATATCGAGGAGGAGATGCGACAGTCGTACCTCGACTATGCCATGAGTGTCATCGTCGGGCGTGCGCTTCCCGATGCCCGGGATGGGCTCAAACCAGTTCACCGTCGCGTGCTCTATGCGATGAATGAGCTGGGGAATGATTGGAATAAATCCTACAAGAAATCGGCCCGTATCGTCGGTGATGTGATCGGTAAATATCACCCGCATGGTGATACGGCCGTCTATGACACCATCGTGCGCATGGCGCAGCCTTTTTCGATGCGCTACATGCTGGTGGATGGACAGGGTAACTTTGGTTCGGTCGATGGGGACTCCGCTGCGGCGATGCGATATACCGAGATTCGGATGTCGAAGATCGCTCACGATCTGCTGGCGGATCTCGACAAAGAGACGGTCGACTTTACCCCCAACTATGATGAGAGTGAGCATGAGCCCTCGATTCTGCCCACCCGCCTTCCAAGTCTGCTGATCAATGGGTCCGAAGGGATCGCGGTCGGTATGGCAACCAAAATCCCACCACACAATTTGACCGAGGTGGTAAGCGCCACCATTGCACTGATTGATGATCCGACGTTGGAAATTGATGGTTTGATGGAGCACCTGCCGGGGCCTGACTTCCCCACGGGTGCGATTATCAATGGCGTCAAAGGGATTCACGAAGCTTACAAGACGGGCCGTGGCCGCATCTATCTGCGTGCTCGTACTCATGTCGAAGGGGAAGAGGGCAAGAAGCAGACACTGGTGGTCGACGAGCTGCCATTCCAGGTCAACAAGGCGCGCCTGCTGGAGCGTATTGGTGAGCTGGTACGCGAGAAGAAATTGACCGGTATCTCGGCGCTGCGTGATGAGTCTGACAAGGACGGCATGCGCATGGTGATTGAGCTGAAGCGGGGAGAGGTGGCTGAGGTGGTTCGCAATAACCTCTTCAAACAGACCGCGATGCAGAATGTATTTGGCATCAATATGGTGGCGCTGGTCGACGGTCAGCCCAAGTTGCTCAATCTCAAGGAGGCGCTGGAGGTCTTTATCCGCCACCGTCGTGAGGTGGTCACTCGTCGTACCATTTTCGAGCTGCGCAAGGCGCGTGAGCGTGCCCATGTATTGGAGGGGTTGGCGATTGCGCTGACCAATATCGATCCGATCATTGCGTTGATCAAGTCGTCTGCCAATCCAGCTGAGGCCAAGACCAAGTTGATGGCCCAAGGGTGGCCGCCAGGTATTGTGATTGAGATGCTGGATCGTGGTGATGTCGCCGATACCCGTCCGGAGAGCCTGGAGCCAGGATATGGCATGGTGGAGGATCTCTACTATCTCTCCCCAGTACAGGCGCAGGCGATTCTTGATCTCAAGCTTCACCGCCTGACAGGGCTGGAGAAAGAGAAGATCCTCGATGAATACAAGGCGCTGCTCGGCAAGATTGCCGAGCTGCTGAAAATCTTGCGCGACCCTGACCGCCTGATGGCAGTGATTCGTGAAGAGTTGGTGGAGATGCGTGAGAAGTATGGGGATGAGCGCAAGACCGAGATCACCCAGAGTGAGGCTGATTTAACCTTAGAAGACCTGATCAGTGAAGAGGATATGGTGGTCACTCTCTCCAATGGTGGTTATGCCAAAGCACAGCCGGTGGCGGACTACCGTGCACAGCGTCGTGGTGGCCGAGGCAAGAGTGCGGCCACAACTAAGGATGAAGATTTTATTGAGAAGCTGATTGTGGCCAATAGCCACGACACGATTCTCTGTTTCTCTACCCGTGGCCGACTCTACTGGCTCAAAGTCTATCAGTTGCCGCAGGCGGGACGCACCGCACGGGGTCGCCCGATTAACAATCTACTGCCGTTGGAGGAAGGAGAGCGTATCACCGCATTCCTGCCAGTGCAGGCGTATGCCGAGGATCAGTTTGTCTTTATGGCGACCACCAGCGGTATCGTCAAGAAGACCCCGTTGACTGACTTCTCTCGTCCCCGTACTGCGGGCATCATTGCGGTCGAGCTGCGCGATGAAGACGAGCTGGTGGGTGTGGAGCTGACTGATGGCGACAGGGATATCATGCTCTTTGCCAGCGGCGGCAAGGCGGTGCGCTTCAATGAAGCGGCTGTACGTGCAATGGGTCGTACCGCACGCGGCGTGAAAGGGATGGACCTGGCGACAGGCGAGCACATCATCTCGCTGTTGGTGCCAGAGAAGAGTCATATCCTCTCGGCAACCGAGAATGGCTACGGTAAACGCACCTCGCTGGAGGAGTACCCCACCAAAGGTCGTGGCACCAAGGGGGTGATCTCGATCCAGACCTCGGAACGAAACGGTGCGGTGGTAGGAGCCGTGCAGGTGGATGAGGGCGAGGAGATTATGATGATCTCGGATGGCGGTACCCTGGTACGCACCCGAGTGGATGAGGTCTCCATTTCGTCACGCAACACACAGGGAGTGACGTTGATCCGACTTAGTGATGGAGAGAACCTGGTCGGTATTGAGCGGGTGGAGGAGAGTGATTCACAGGACGAAGAGGGTGAAGAGGAGGCGTAATACGCTTTCACCCTTGCGTTTATTTTTTAATGATGGAATAGCAACTCTAGGAACAAGGAACGATGGCAAGAACCTACAATTTTAGTGCAGGCCCGGCGATGCTGCCGACTGCAGTGATTGAACGCGCACAGCAGGAGATGTTGGAGTGGAATGGCGCCGGCATGTCGGTGATGGAGATGAGTCACCGTGGTAAGGACTTCATGTCGATTGCAGAGAAGGCGGAGGCTGATCTGCGTGAGGTGATGGGGATCCCATCAGACTACAAGGTGCTTTTTGTGCAGGGGGGCGCCTCCAGCCAATTTGCCATGGTTCCGCTCAATTTGATGAACGGTAAGGGTGCTGACTATCTCAACACCGGAATGTGGTCGAAGAAGGCGATTGCCGAGGCCAAGCGCTATGGTGCGGTTAATGTGGCTGCGGATACCTCGGAAGGCGGTTTCTGTTCTGTGCCAACACAGGATTCACTCAACCTGGATTCTAATGCAGCCTATCTCCACTACACCCCCAATGAGACCATTGGTGGCGTAGAGTTTGACTATGTGCCAGAGACAGGTGATGTGCCACTGGTTGCGGATATGTCTTCGACCATTCTCTCTCGTCCAATGGATGTCTCCAAGTACGGCATCATCTATGCAGGGGCGCAGAAGAACATTGGCCCTGCGGGATTGACCATTGTTATCGTGCGTGAGGACCTGATCGGCAACGCGGCAGAGAGTACGCCAGCAATGTTCAACTATGCGACACATGCCAATAGTGACTCCATGTACAACACCCCACCCACCTACAGTTGGTATATGGCGGGACTGGTGTTTGAGTGGATCAAGGAGCAGGGTGGTCTGGCGGCAATGGGTGAGATTAATCAGCGTAAGGCCAACAAGATTTACGATCTGATTGATGGCTCCGATTTCTACGGCAACCCGGTCGATAAGAATGGACGTTCCTGGATGAATGTTCCATTTACCTTGGCCGATGCTGAACTCGATGGTGCTTTCCTTACCGGCGCTGCTGAGCGCGGTCTGGTTACGCTCAAGGGACACCGCTCTGTAGGCGGGATGCGCGCCAGCATCTACAACGCCATGCCAGAGGCCGGTGTCGACGCACTGGTTGAATTCATGCAGGTATTTGAAAAAGAGAACGGCTAAAGGCCGACCCCCCCCTCTTGCCCAGAGGGGGTGAACCAAAATAGATTTCAATGGGAGGGAGACCATGAATAAAATTCTTACACTCAACAATATTTCACCTATCGGCCTCGATCGCTTACCACGCGAAAACTACGAGGTCGCTTCGGAGATCCAGCATCCCGATGCCATTCTGTTGCGCTCTTTCAAGATGCACGACATGGAGATTCCAGAGACATTAAAGGCGGTTGGTCGTGCCGGTGCCGGGGTCAACAATATCCCTATCGACAAGATGACCGAGCGTGGAATCCCGGTCTTCAATGCGCCAGGTGCCAACGCCAATGCGGTGAAAGAG
>CAZKCT010000038.1:0-17954 GCA_964551545.1 uncultured Piscirickettsiaceae bacterium
ATGGCAAACCAGGGGTTGTAGTTGGCAAGCAGGATGGTTGCAATCAGCATCACCTCCACCAGGGTGGGGATAATATTGAAGAGCAGCATATTGAATAGAGAGCTGATCGAACGGGTGCCGCGCTCCATGTCACGGGTGATGCCGCCGGTTTTTCGATCGAGATGGAAGCGTAGCGAGAGATTGTGCAGGTGCTGCATGAAGTGGGTCGAGATCTCGCGCACAATGCCGTGTCGCACCTTGGCGAAAATGCCGTCGCGCAACTCGTTGAAGAGCGCACTACCGGCGCGCATCAGGCCGTATCCGACCAGCAGTCCAAGCGGTAAAATTAGTGCAACCTCATGTTTTTGATCGAAAATATCGACAATCTCTTTGAGGATGAGGGGGACTGATACATTGGCGAATTTGGAGAGGATGAGAGAGCCGACCGCCAACCCGGCCCGGAAGCGATAGCGCCAGAGATAGGGGAGCAGGGATTTGATGGTGCGCCAGTCCTGACGGTGGTCAGAAGGCATGCGTGTATTTACGTGATGCATCGGTCTCAGTGGTTACGCCATTTTCGGGATTCGGTATAATAGTCGATTGTTTTGCGGATGCGTAACGCTTTACCGTTCGGAAGAGGGATCAAGGAAGTAGACAATGCCGATTTATGAATACAACTGCGAATCGTGTGGACATCAGATGGAGAAGATCCAAAGGATGAGCGATGCGCCACTGGTGGACTGCCCTGCCTGCGAAACGCCATCGTTGAAGAAAATGGTTTCTGCAGCAGGATTCCGGCTTTCTGGTGGCGGTTGGTACGAGAGCGACTTCAAGACTGGATCGAAGAAGAATATGGCAGAGGGCAGTCAAGAGGCCCCGGCTCCTGCCTGCGCAAGTGGTGGGTGCGGCGGCTCCTGCCCTGTTGAATAACTTAACTGTTGAGATAACCCAAGGAAAAACTATGCGAAGCCACTACTGTGGAGAGATTGACGAGTCCCTGATTGGTGAAGAGATTCAATTGGCAGGCTGGGTCAACCGTCGCCGTGACCACGGTGGAGTGATCTTTATTGATCTGCGTGACCGCAGCGGTATCGCACAGATTGTTTTTGATCCTGATCATCAAGAGGCCTTCGAGACCGGGGAGCATGTCCGCTCCGAATATGTATTGAATATTAATGGCATCGTGCGTGAACGCCCGGAAGGCACGATCAATGAAGATCTTCCAACCGGTCGAGTAGAAGTACTGATCAATGATGTCGATGTGCTTAACAAGGCTGATACGCCGCCGTTCATGATCGATGACGACAACATGGGTGAAGATATCCGCCTGCGTTACCGCTACGTTGATCTACGCCGTCCGGTGATGCAGCAGCGCATTCAGCTGCGCGCTGCGGTGACCCGTCACATGCGTAACTATCTGGAAGACAACGGCTTCCTTGATATCGAGACCCCCATGTTGACCCGTGCGACCCCGGAAGGCGCGCGTGATTATCTGGTTCCGAGTCGTACCCATCCGGGCGAGTTCTTCGCGTTGCCGCAGTCACCACAATTGTTTAAACAGCTGTTGATGGTCTCCGGGATGGATCGCTACTACCAGATCGTGCGCTGCTTCCGCGATGAGGATCTGCGTGCCGATCGCCAGCCTGAATTCACCCAGCTCGACATTGAGACCTCCTTCCTCAATGAGACCGAGATCATGGAGTTGATGGAGCACATGGTGCGTGGTCTCTTCAAAGAGGTGTTGGATACTGAACTGCCAGAGCGCTTCGAACAGATTAGCTATGACGAGGCGATGCGCCGTTTCGGTTCCGATCGTCCCGATCTGCGTGTGCCGCTGGAGTTGGTTGATGTGGCCGATCTGATGAGTGAGGTGGAGTTCAAGGTCTTCTCTGGACCTGCCAATGACCCGCATGGCCGTGTTGCCGCACTCTGTGTGCCGGATGGCAATAGTATCAGCCGTAAAGAGATTGATGCCTACACCAAATATGTCGGGATCTATGGCGCGCGTGGTCTCGCCTATATCAAGGTCAATGATGTCGATGCAGGGCGTGATGGCCTGCAATCCCCGATTGTGAAGTTCCTTCCGGATGAGACTATTGCTGGCATCCTCGAAAGAACCGGTGCCAAGAATGGCGACCTCATCTTCTTCGGTGCCGACAAGACGAAAATCGTTAACGAGGCGCTGGGTGCCCTGCGTGTCAAGGTGGGCGAGGATCGTGGTCTGATGTCCGCTGAGTGGAAGCCGGTCTGGGTGGTTGATTTCCCAATGTTTGAGTGGGATGAGAAGAATGAGCGCTGGAGCTCGTTGCATCACCCCTTCACGGCACCCAATCCCGACCAGCTCGAAAAACTGGAGAGTGATCCCCATGCCGTCTACTCGCGCGCCTACGACATGGTGCTGAACGGTAGTGAGATTGGTGGGGGCTCCATCCGTATTCATGATCCAGAGGTGCAGGCGCGTGTGCTCAAGGTGCTCGGGATTGATGATGAAGAGGCACAGGACAAGTTCGGCTTCCTCCTCGATGCCCTGAAATACGGTTGTCCACCGCATGGTGGTATGGCCTTCGGTCTTGATCGTCTGGTGATGCTGATGGCGGGTGCCGACTCCATCCGTGATGTGATGGCCTTCCCCAAGACACAGTCAGCCAACTGTCTGCTCACTGGCGCGCCCGATTTTGCGGGGGATCGTCAATTGCGTGAACTCAACATCCGTCTGCGCAAGAATCCCCAAAAGGAAGAGGTGGCGGAAGCAGCAGATGGGGCGGAGAAGGGCGAGGCGTAATCGATGGTGGCCACAATGGTAGCAACGGATCCATTCTCCATTCAGGATAATGAGGCGTGTCAGCAGCGCATTCTAGAGGCGAAAGAGAAACTCGGTGAGCGGCTGGTTATTCTTGGTCACCACTATCAGCGTGAAGAGGTCTTTCGTCATGCGGATTTCTCTGGTGACTCACTGAAGCTCTCGCGCCAGGCGGCCAACTCCAAGGCGGAGTATATCGTCTTCTGCGGCGTCCACTTTATGGCCGAGGTGGCCGATATCCTCTCGCGTCCGGATCAGATCTCCGTCATCCCCGACATGAACGCGGGCTGCTCAATGGCCGATATGGCCGATCTGCCCAATGTGGAGAAGGCGTGGCAGGAGCTCTCCTCGGTGCTCGATCCTGATGAAACCATCACCCCCGTCACCTACATCAACTCGGCAGCCGATCTGAAGGCCTTCTGTGGTCGTCATGGCGGGATTGTCTGTACCTCCACCAATGCGCGTCACGTGCTGGAGTGGTCCTTCAGTCAACGCGAAAAGGTACTCTTCTTCCCGGATCAACATCTGGGGCGTAATACCGGTGCGGTGATGGATATTCCACTGGAAGAGATGGTGGTATGGGACTATGAGCAGCCGATGGGTGGCCTCACCGTAGAGGAGATCAAGAACGCCAGGATCATCCTCTGGAAAGGGTTCTGCTCAGTCCACCAGATGTTCAAGCCGGAGCAGATCGACCAGTTCAAGGAGAAGTACCCCGAGGCAAAGATCATCTCCCACCCTGAATCCTCCTACGAGGTGTGCCAGAAGTCCGATTATGTCGGCTCGACTGAATACATCATCAAGACCATCGCAGATGGAGAGCCGGGATCCCGCTGGTTGGTGGGCACCGAACTCAATCTGGTCAACCGCCTCCACGAGCAGTTCAAGGGGGAGGGGAAGTCGGTCCACTTCATGTCACCGACCGTCTGCATGTGCTCCACCATGTTTCGTATCGATCCGCCGCATCTGTTGTGGACATTGGAGAATCTGCTGGAGGGCAATGTAGTCAATCAGATCTCGGTTGAGCGAGAGGTGGCAGAGCAGGCCAAACTGGCGCTGGAGCGGATGTTAGAGGTTTCTCCTTGATTTTTTAAGGACTGGAGAGTTGTTTGTAACGATTTGTTACAAAAAGACAATCCCTGAATGCTGTAGTACGATAGATGCTTGATCATCAGATGGCAGCAATAAGGAAACATTGGTACCACTCCCCACAAAACTCGAATCCGAAACCCGCGAAGAGATCGACCAGAAACTCGAAGCGGCAGGCTGGCACATACAGGATAAAAAGCGCCTCAACCTGTTTGCCGCTCTTGGTGTTGCGGTTCGTGAAATGGATACCGAAACCGGCCCCGCCGACTACATGCTCTTCATCGACGGCAAGGCGTGTGGCATTATTGAGGCCAAGCGGGAAGGCACTGATCTTGGTGGTGTTGCCGAGCAGTCCGCCCGCTATGCAATTTCCCAAACCAAACATACACAACGCTGGGTTCCAGAAGGCGATCCGCTACCGTTCCTCTACGAAGCCACCAACCACGAAATCCTCTTCCGTGACGAGCGTGATCCGCAGCCCCGCTCCCGTCCCTTGTTTCACTTCCATCGACCAGAGACCCTCAAGCGCTGGCTGGAGGAGGGCGACACCCTGCGCACCCGCCCATAAATGACGGGGTCGCTTCCATAAATGACGGGGTCGCTTCTAACATTGCAATATACACGTAGTGATTTTACGGCCTGTCTTGCGGGTAATTGCAGATGAAGGTTGTAAGAGCAGTATGATCTAAAACAGTGCTATCAAATAGTCGTGGGGCTTTGTAAAGATGAAGATAGAAGATTTCCAATCGGGCGTTTATGTAGATCAGTACCAGTACAAGAGCTTTTCTCCCGCAAAGGTGAATCTGGAGTGGGTCTGGGAAAATCCGCTGATCAATACTCAGTTGGAACATGCAACCAAGGCACTCGCGGAGTTGAATGCATTTTCACAGATCGTCCCTGATATTGATCTGTTTATCCATATGCACGTACTGAAGGAGGCGAGTCAATCCTCCCGTATTGAGGGCACCCAAACACATATGGATGAGGCGTTGATGGATCAGTCGCAGATTGACCCGGAAAAGCGGGATGACTGGCAAGAGGTTCATAATTATGTGGAGGCGATGAATCGCGCCTTGGGTGAGCTGGAGAGCCTGCCGCTGTCGGTCAGGTTGCTGAAGCATACCCATGCGATTTTGATGCAGGGGGTAAGAGGGGAGCGTAAGTCGCCGGGAAGCTTCCGGGTCAGTCAGAACTGGATTGGTGGTAGTAATCTGCAAAATGCGGTCTTTATCCCGCCCCATCATCAGGAGCTGGCTGAGTTAATGGGGGATCTGGAGCAGTTTTGGCACAATGAAGCGGTGCAAGTGCCTGACCTGATCAGGATTGCAATCAGCCATTACCAGTTTGAGACGATCCACCCTTTTCTGGATGGAAACGGGCGAATGGGACGTTTGTTGATTACGTTGTATCTGGTGAGTCGTGGTCTGTTGGATAAGCCGTCTCTCTACTTGTCCGATTTCCTTGAACAGCATCGCGGTAGTTACTATGACGCCTTGACCAGTGTGCGTGCCTCTAATGATCTATTGCACTGGGTTCATCTCTTTCTTACCGCAGTGATCGAAACGGCTGAGAAGGGTAAGCAGACATTTCAGCAAATTCTTGCATTGAGAGATGAGATGGATGGCAGGGTGGTCACTTTGGGGCGTAGGGCCGAAAATGGACGCCTGTTGTTGATGCATCTGTACCAGCAGCCGCTTGTCTCAATCGGAGATGTTGCAGAGTTATTGGGGGTAACCTACCGTTCTGCGGGTGGCTTGGTCGATAAATTTGTTGAGTTGGGAATTCTGGAAAAGGGGGCAGGCCGCTTAAGAAATCGCTCTTTTGTGTTTGGGCGGTATTTGGCGCTGTTCCGTTAGTGCTGTTATTTATTGCCTGAAAGTATCATAAGAGAAATCCTTATTATACTTTTACGCCTAAAGGTATAATAAGGATTTCTCTTATGATACTTTGATGGCTGGATGGCGTGACTTGGTCAGTGTTGTGGAGTAGATGGCCTCCCTGTGTCCAGCATGGAGAGCCTTTAATTTTTGACAATATTTATATTGCCAAATATACGCAAGTGGGCTATAAATATATAGACTGAAATTAATTTAAATACAATATATAGGTTGCCGTATCATGATTGACGGAATCGTTAGAGCGCAGTATATCAATAAAATTCAACAGCTTGATCGGTTGAAGGGGCTGCTTCGACCGAAAGAGGGGTGGATACGTACCTTGCGAAAGGCTCTGGGGATGAGTGGCCCACAGTTGGCGGTTCGTCTGGGGGTGAGTAAGTCCCAAACTTCTCAGATGGAACGGATGGAGATGGAGGACAGGATTACCATTAAGCAACTTCGTCGTGTTGCCGATGTGCTGGATTGTGACTTGGTCTATGCGCTGGTTCCCAGGAAAGAGGTGAATGAGGCGGTATACGAGCAGGCGTGGCAGAAGGCTGAGCAGTTGGTTCGTAAGGTAGATGTGCAGATGAAGTTGGAGGCGCAACAGCTCTCGCCGGAGAAGTTGCAGGAACAGATCAGAATGGAGGCTGAGCGGCTGGTTAGAGAGATGCCTCGTGATCTGTGGGATCGGCCAAAATGAATGGCCTGAGAGTGGATGAATATCCAGAGGGGGCGACACCGCTTGATCGGGATGAGATGAAAGGTTTACGGTTTCCGCATGTGGAGACTTGGGGAGAGCTGGATCAATTAGAGCAGCAGAATATTCAGGATGGGTATTTGTGGTTGGTACGCCAGAGAAAATACAGGGATTTTATGGATGTGGGATTTGTAACTGAACTGCACCGGAAGCTGTTTGGTAAGGTCTGGAGATGGGCTGGGCAGTATCGTACCAGTGGTAAGAATATCGGGGTCGATTATCCGTATATCGGCATACGGTTGTCTGAGTTGCTGGATAATGTGCGGTATTGGGTGGAGCATGAGACCTTTTCTAATCAGGAGTTGGCAGCACGTTTTCATCATCAGTTGGTATTGATTCACCCTTTTCCAAATGGCAATGGAAGGCATGCCCGTATCATGACCGATATATTGTTGGAGAAAGTGGTAGGCGCAGAGCCAGTGCAGTGGGGAGAAGGGCTGGAACGTGAGGGAGAACATCGGCAGCGTTATCTTCGGGCACTGCGTGCGGCGGATCAAGGTGACTACCAGCTGCTGATTGAGTTTGTTTCATAGTGAGAGTGAGGGGTAAGAGTTTGAGTGCATCAGAAATCGTCAACAAGGTCTGGAATTACGCTCATGTACTGCGTGATGACGGCGTGGGCTACGGAGATTATGTCGAGCAGATCACCTATCTCATCTTTCTGAAGATGGCGGATGAACGCGAGCAGGCAGGGCAGGTGGTGAAGGTGCCTGACGAGTATGGTTGGGCGCAGTTGGTGAAGCTGGATGGGGATGACCTGGAGCTGCAATACCGCCATACACTGGAGCAGCTCGGTAAGCTGGGCGGGATGCTTGGCACGATCTTCCGCAAGGCACAGAACAAGATTCAAGACCCGGCCAAGCTGGAACGGCTGATCAAAATGATTGAGCGCGAGCAGTGGTCAACGCTCCCTGCCGATGTGAAGGGGGAGATCTACGAGGGGTTGCTGGAGCGCAATGCGCAGGATGTGAAGGGCGGTGCCGGACAGTACTTTACCCCGCGTCCGCTGATTGAGGCGATGGTGCAGGTGATGCAGCCGAAGCCGACGGACAGGGTGGCCGACCCCGCCTGTGGTACGGGTGGTTTCCTGTTGGCCGCGCATGATTATATGGCGGCCCGCGCTACTTCGAAGAAGGAGCAGCGCCATCTGCGTGAAAATGCGGTAGAGGGCAATGATATTGTCGATGGGGTGGTGCGCCTCTGTGCGATGAATCTCTATCTGCACGGGATTGGTGGGGATACTTGCCCGGTTGTTTCGGAGGATGCGCTGGCAAAGGAGGTGGGTGACCATCGTGTGGATATGGTGCTGGCCAATCCTCCCTTCGGCAAGAAGAGTTCGATTACGGTCATCAATCAGAAGAGTGGCAAGAAAGAGCAGGAGAAGCTGGTCTACGAGCGTGAGGATTTCTGGGCCACCACCTCCAACAAGCAGCTTAACTTTGTGCAGCACATTGCCAATCAATTGAAGATGGATGGCAAGGCCGCAGTGGTAGTGCCGGACAATGTGCTGTTTGAGGGCGGTGCCGGAGAGACGGTACGCAAGAATCTATTGGAGCGTTGTGATCTGCATACGCTGCTGCGGCTGCCAACCGGGATCTTCTATGCGCAGGGGGTGAAGGCGAATGTGATCTTCTTTGATGCCAGGCCAGCCTCGAAAGAGGCGTGGACCAAACAGCTCTGGGTCTATGACTATCGTACCAATGTCCATAAAACGTTGAAGCAGAATCGACTGGGAGGAGTGATTTTGAGGAGTTTATTGACTGTTACCGTGCAGATGACCGCAGCCAGCGCAGTGAGTCTGAAGCGGTGGAGCGTTGGAAATCGTTCAGTTATGAAGAGTTGATTGCGCGGGACAAGACCAATCTTGATATCTTCTGGATGAAGGATGAGTCGCTGGAGGATAGCGAGAACCTGCCACCGCCGGAAGTACTGGCGCGAGAGATTGTGGAGCAGTTGGAGTCGGCGCTGGAGGAGTTCCGCAGTGTAGAGGCGGTGTTGGATCGGGAAGAGTTGTAAGCGGGCTATGCTAAAATACGCCGATTTCAGGCAGTAGCAGGAAGTAACCAAGATGGCAGGACACAGTAAATGGCACAACATCCAGCACCGTAAAGGGGCGCAGGATGCGAAGCGAGGCAAGATATTCACCAAATTGATCCGTGAGATCGTGGTGGCAGCAAAGATGGGCGGGGGCAATGTGGCAGATAACCCTCGACTGCGTGCCGCAGTGGACAAGGCGCTTGGGGCCAACATGACCCGCGATACCATCGACCGTGCGGTGAAGCGTGGCTCTGGTGATGTCGATGGGGAGAACTTTGACGAGATCCGTTACGAGGGCTATGGCCCCGGTGGTGTCGCGGTGATGGTCGACTGTCTGACTGATAACCGTAACCGTACCGTCTCCGAGGTGCGTCACGCCTTCACCAAGCATGGGGGCAATCTTGGGACTGATGGTTCGGTCTCCTACCTCTTCACCAAAACCGGTGTGCTGGTCTATCCCGCTGGGAGTGATGAGGATGCCATCATGGATGCCGCGCTTGAGGCGGGTGCTGAGGATGTGGTGAGTGATGATGAGGGTGTGGTTGAGGTGTTGACCGATGATCCCAGTTACATGGATGTGAAGCAGGCGATGGTCGATGCGGGGCTGGAGCCGGAGTCGTCCGACTTGACCCAGCGTGCCTCCACCATGACCGATATGGATCAGGATGGGGCCGAGAAGTTGATGAAGCTGGTGGATCGCCTGGAAGATCTCGATGACGTGCAGAACGTCTACACCAATGCCGATATTTCTGATGAGGTGATGGCTGCGCTCAGCTAGCCAGAGTCAATGGAACGCATCCTCGGTATCGATCCCGGCTCCCGTACCACAGGGTATGGCGTGATCGAGAGGGTGGGAAACGAGTTCCGCCACATCGAGAGCGGCGCGCTGCGGATTCGTGGTGAGACCCTGCCGCAGCGGCTCCATGCCATCTTTGATAGTGTCAGTGAGGTGTTGGATCGCTGCCAGCCCACCGCCTTTGCCATCGAGAATGTCTTCATGCACCGTAATGCCGATTCGGCGCTGAAGCTGGGGCAGGCGCGCGGTGCGGCGATCTGTAGTGCCGCCAATCGTGATATTCAGGTTTTTGAATATACCCCCGCCGAAATCAAACAGTCGGTGGTGGGGCGTGGCAATGCCGCCAAGCTGCAGGTGCAGATGATGGTGCGCGCCATTCTCAATTTGAAAACCAACCCGCAGGCCGATGAGGCGGATGCACTCGCCTGTGCCATCTGTCACGGTAACCATGCGGGCGGGATTGATCGTCTGGGGGGTGTGGTGAAAGGGAGCCAAGGAGGACGCTGGAGATGATTGGTCGATTGCGGGGGGTGATACTGGAGCGCAAGCCGCCGGAGTTGTTGCTTGATGTCAACGGCGTCGGTTACGAGGTTGAGGCCTCGATGAACACTTTCTATACACTGCCGGAGAGCAGTGATCCAGTGACCCTCTATACTCATCTGGTGGTAAGA
This sequence comes from uncultured Piscirickettsiaceae bacterium, assembly GCA_964551545.1. Classification (GTDB taxonomy): domain Bacteria; phylum Pseudomonadota; class Gammaproteobacteria; genus Thiopontia. Next base: position 10,010 of record CAZKCT010000038.1, read on the forward strand.
GAAGACGCGCAACTGCTCTATGGTTTCTCGGAGGAGCGCGAGCGTCGCATGTTCCGTGAGCTGATCCGGGTGCGTGGGGTTGGGGCCAAGTTGGCGCTGGCAATCCTCTCTGGAATGAGTGCGGATCAGTTTGTCGGCTGTGTCCACGAAGAGGATACCACCGCGCTGGTGCGGCTGCCCGGTGTGGGCAAGAAGACCGCAGAGCGGCTGATTGTGGAGATGAAGGATCGGCTCAAGGAGTGGGAGAGTTTCTCACCTAAGGTGGAACAGGGGGCAGCCCCGGCTCCAGGGGGCGTGGCCGATGCCCAGAGCGAGGCGGTGCATGCGCTGATCTCACTCGGTTACAAACCACAGGAGGCCTCACGGTTGGTTAGTGCGGTTGAGGGCGTGGATGATCTAAGCAGTGAAGAGGTGATTCGCCTGGCCCTGAAACAGAGTGTAAAGTTGTGATCCCATGAATGATCTGGCCCGCCCCATCTCCCCATTCTCGACCCCGGAAGAGGATCGTATCGACCGTGCAGTGCGTCCCCGTATGCTGGAGGATTATCGCGGTCAGCCCGTGGTACGGGAGCAGATGGAGATCTTCATTCAGGCCGCGCGCAATCGTGGCGAGTCTCTCGACCACACCCTGATCTTTGGTCCGCCCGGATTGGGCAAGACCACGCTGGCCCATATCATCGCCAATGAGATGGGGGTCAACATGCGTCAGACCTCGGGTCCGGTACTGGAGAAACCGGGCGATCTGGCGGCGCTGCTGACCAATCTGGAGCCGCACGATGTGCTCTTTGTTGATGAGATCCACCGACTCAGTCCGGTGGTGGAGGAGGTGCTCTACCCGGCACTGGAGGATTTTCAACTCGACATCATGATTGGTGAGGGGCCAGCAGCGCGCTCCATCAAACTGGATCTGCCACCCTTTACGTTGGTGGGAGCAACGACCCGGGCGGGCCTGTTGACCTCTCCGCTGCGGGACCGTTTTGGTATTGTGCAGCGGCTGGAGTTCTACAATACAGAGGATCTGGCATCAATCGTCACCCGTTCGGCCACGATTCAGGCGGTCGCCTCCGATTCGCAAGGCGCGATGGAGATTGCCAAGCGCTCAAGGGGGACCCCACGAATCGCCAACCGTCTGCTGCGTCGCGTGCGGGATTACGCCGAGGTCAAAGGGGATGGCGCCATTTCACAGCAGAGTGCCGAGCGCGCGCTCGATCTATTGGATGTCGATGTGAAAGGGTTCGACCAGATGGATCGACGCCTGTTGCTGAGTATGATCGAGAAGTTCGATGGGGGCCCGGTCGGGGTCGATAATCTGGCGGCCGCCATTGGTGAGGAGCGTGGCACCATCGAGGATGTGGTGGAGCCCTATCTGATCCAGCAGGGGTACATGATGCGAACCCCGCGTGGGCGAGTCGTGACCCAGCATGCCTATCTCCATTTTGGTCTAAAGCTACCACAGCAGGCGGGGCAGACAGGTGATCAAGGTCGGGATCTGTTTGACAGCTGATTTCCGTTAATTCCCTATTTCTTTATATTTCGTTGTATCGGCGGTTGAGGCACAATAGCGCTCCATGTCACCGTTTGTTTTTCCTCTGCGGATCTACTATGAGGACACCGACTCCGGCGGTGTGGTCTATTACGCCAACTATTTGAAATTCATGGAGCGAGCGCGCACTGAGTGGCTTCGTTCCTTGGGCTTTGAGCAGGACCGCCTGATTGAAGAAGAGGGGGTAATCTTCGCGGTGCGTTCAGTGACGGTTAACTACAATGCCCCGGCTCGCTTCAATGATCTGCTGGAGGTCTCTACCACGCTCCAGAAACGGGGGCGCGCAAGCCTGACCCTGGAACAGGAAATTCGTCGCAACGGAGAGTCATCTATTCTCTGTGGTGGCACCATTAAAGTAGCCAGCCTCAACGCGGAGCGCTTTCGTCCCGCACCAATGCCTCAATCTCTTTACCAAGCGATTCAACAGTTATGAACCACGAACTCTCGATTACCGCCCTGATTCTTGATGCCAGTTGGGTTGTGCAGCTGATCCTTCTGCTACTGCTGGCCGCATCAATCTGGTCCTGGAATATTATCTTTCGAAAACTGCAAGACCTGCAGCAGGCACGAGAGGCGGCAGACCGCTTTGAGGAGCTATTCTGGAGCGGCAGGAATCTGACCGAGCTGTTCCGCAAGTTTGAACAGGGTACCCACAAAGGGATGGCCGGTATCTTTGTGGCGGGATTCCGTGAGTTTGTGCGGCTGCGGAAGCGCCCCGGACTGACCTCTTCCGATGTGGTTGATGGCTCTGGACGGGCGATGCGGGTGGCGCTCAATCGCGATCTGGATCAGCTGGAGGTTCACCTCTCGTTCCTGGCGACGGTGGGTTCCACCAGTCCCTATATCGGCCTCTTCGGAACGGTCTGGGGCATCATGAACGCATTCAGCGCGATTGGCGCGACCAGTAATGCAACACTGGCGATGGTGGCCCCCGGTATCTCCGAGGCACTGGTGGCGACAGCGGTCGGCCTCTTTGCTGCAATCCCCGGCGTGATCTTCTACAACCGCTTTACCACGGAGATCGAGCGGCTCAATAACCGCTACGACATCTTCCTCGAAGAGTTCTCCAGCATTCTTCGTCGTCAGTCCCATCGCGAAGAGCAGATTGATGAGGGCGAGGAGAAGGAATGAGCCGTCAGCGTGCCCACAAGCGCCCGATGGCCTCAATCAATGTTGTTCCCTACATTGATGTGATGCTGGTGCTGCTGATCATCTTTATGGTCACAGCGCCACTGCTGACCCAGGGGGTAAAGGTGGATCTGCCCCAGGTGGAGGCGGGTGGCGTTGAGCAGGGAGAGCAGGAGCCTGTGGTGGTGACGGTGCGTAAGGATGGCTCGTTCTATATCAATATCGGTGACCACCCGGAAGAGCCTGTTGCGGACGATCAGCTGCAGAAGCGGGTGGCGATTTTGATGCAGCGCAGGCCTTCGACACAGGTGTTGGTTCGTGGTGACCATCAGGTGGCCTATGGTGCGGTGGTCGCGGTAATGGCACTACTGCAGCAGTCCGGTGTCCCAAGCGTTGGACTGGTGACCGATCCGCCTGAACGTCAATGAGATCGAAGCTTGAGATCATCAAGGCGCAGCTGACTCACTACTGGCGGCTGCTGAATCGATCGATTCCACCGCTCGGTATCTCTCTGTTGCTCCATCTGATGCTGATTGTGGCCGTTGTGGCTGCAGGCATTACCACCTTTGAAAAGAAGCCAGTGGCCCGAACTGCTCCGGTGATTCAGGCTCATGCCGTTGATGGTGCTCAATTGCGTGCGCGTGCCGAGGAGAAACGCAAGAAAGCAGAGTCGGAGAAACGGCGGGTAGAGAAGAAGCGCAAGGAAAAAGCCAAGCAAGAAAAGGCGAAACGGGATAAGGCGAAAAAAGAGAAAGCCAAAAAACAGAAGGCCCAGAAAGAGAAAGCAAAGCGGGACAAGGCCAAAAAAGAGAAGGCAAAAAAGAAGAAAGCGGCGGCCAAGAAAAAGCGTGATCAGGAGAAGAAGCGCAAACAGAAAGAGAAAAAAGAGCGTGATCGCAAGGCCGCTAAAAAGAAAGCAGAGAAGCGCAAGGCCGATGCGCGCCGTAAACAGCGAGAGCAGCAGATGTTGCTTGATGCAGAGCTGGAGATGGAGCAGCTACTGCGTGCGGGGCGTAGTAGCGGCGGAGATATGGAGCGTAGCCGTTTGCAATCGAAGATTCGTCAGCAGATCGAGCAGGTGTGGCGCAAACCGCCCGGGACGCCGGTTGGGCGCTCTTGCAAGGTGAAGGTTCGACTGCTGATGCCTGATGGTGGGGTCGGGCGGATTACGTTTGTCTCTAAAAGTGGCAATCCGGCCTTTGACCTCTCAGTTGAGCGGGCAATTTATGAGGCGGCTCCATTTCCGCTGCCGAAGTCGGTAGAATTGCGTCGGGAAATTGGTGAACTGGAGATGATATTTGTCCATGAAGGGTAATCAACGCAGAACATTGATGCTGCTCTGGGGGATTTGGCTGCTGTTGGCTGCGCCGCTGAGTCACGCGCTGGAGATTGTGGTGACCCAAGGTGGGGAAGCGGCGCTTCCCATTGCTGTGGCGCCATTCCCGGGATCAACCATTGTCGCCAATGATTTGAGGCTGACCGGGGAGTTTGCACCGCTCCCGGAAAAAGAGATGATCTCCAGACCCACTCATCTGGATCAAGTCAATTTTACCGATTGGCGGCTGTTGGAGATGCCGACCTTGCTGGTGGGGCGTGTGGTCTCTTCCAAAGGGAAGCAGGTGTTGGAGGTGCAGCTGATCAATGTCTACCAGAAAAAGATGCTGGTTCACTACCGCTTCTCGTTGGGCAGCGGGAGTCCGCAGAAGATTCGTCAGGTGGCGCACGCCATTAGCGATCTGATCTATCAGAAGTTGACTGGAGTACGGGGGATCTTCAGCACCCATATTGCCTATGTCTCGGTTGTAAAACAGAAGGATGGGAAGCGTCGCTATACGCTCGAGATTGCAGATGCGGATGGGGAAAATGTCCAGGTATTACTGCGCTCAACCGCACCACTGTTGTCACCCAACTGGTCCCCCGATGGACGTCAGTTGGCCTATGTCTCTTTTGAGAGTGGCCGCTCCGAGGTGTGGGTACAAGGGGTCTATAGTGGAAAACGGCAGAAGATCGCCAGCTTCAAAGGAAAGAATAGTGCTCCAGCATGGTCGCCAGATGGCTCTCAGCTGGCGCTCTCTCTCTCTCGGGACGGGAACTCCGAGATCTATCTGCTCGGCGTGGCAGATCGCAAGCTGCGGCGTGTGACCAAGAATCGTGGTGCAGATACAGAGCCGGCCTGGTCGGCAGATGGCAAGCGTATCGCCTTCCTCTCCGATCGAAGTGGTCGTCCACAGATCTACCAAATTGCCACGAGTGGTGGTCGGGCCGAGCGCATCTCCTTCAAGGGGCGCTACAACACCAGTCCGGACTGGTCACCCGATGGACGCCAGATTACCTTTCTCAATGGAGAGTCCGGCAACTACCGCATTGCGGTGATGGATCTTGAGAGTGGTGCGGTACGTCGCCTGAGCGAGAACCGGCAGGATGAGTCTCCCAGTTTTGCCCCCAATGGACGGCTGATCGTGTATGCTACTCAGCAAAATGGGCGAGGGGTGTTGGAGATCTCCTCGGTGGATGGCGGCGGGGTGCAACGTCTCAGTCTGACTGGAAAAGATGTGCGTGAACCAGCCTGGTCCCCCTTTCTGAATTAGAGATTGAACCGTTTGATAATCATGGGAATTTTAGAGCAATGAAACGAATTGGATTGATTGTATTGGCCGCCACTTGGCTGAGTGGCTGTGGCAGCCTCAATAACCCGCTGGATAGTCTGAATGGTAGCGAGGAGAGTGTTGGCCCGGTTGAGGTGGTTGAGGTTGAATCTTACGAAGCGGCTTCTGCTGGCAGCGCTGATCAGCGTGTGATGGTAGAGGGAGAGGCGCTGGAATATCAAGAGGGGCAGCAGGATATGGGAATGGGTTCTGCGCCATCTGGCCTGACTCCGCCTGCGCAACTGCTCTTCTTCTTTGACTTTGACCGCAGCGCGGTGAGTGCAGAAGATTTGACCGTGCTTCAGGCGCATGCGGCCTACCTGATCAATAATCCTGTGATGATGGTTCGTCTTGAGGGACATGCCGATGAGCGTGGTTCTCGCGAATACAATCTTGCACTGGGAGAGCGTCGTGCTCAGACCGTTTCCGATCTGCTGATTGCAGAAGGGGTGAGCGCTGGACAGATCGAGATCATCAGCTACGGTGAGGAGAGCCCGCTGGAAGATGGGCACGAAGAGGCCTTCTGGTCTCAGAATCGCCGGGTTGAACTGAGCTATCCACAGTAGTCGGGGAGTGGTTGTGAGAGCGGTATGGTTGGCCCTGTTGGTTGGGGCAGTTCCGCTGACAGCGAGTGCAGCCTCGCTGGAGCAGCGATTGGAGAAGGTGGAGCGACAGATGAGTCGCCTCACTGTGTTGATGATGGAGATGCAGGATCTGCGCGCCGATCTGCAAGAGAACTACGGTGCGGTTGAGGAGATGGTTCATCAGCTGGAGCAGCTCAAGAAGCAGCAACGTAGCCAATACCTCGATCTGGACCAGCGGCTACAAGCGTTGGAGTCGAAGGAGCGTTCTGCGGGAAAAACGCAGCAGACCCCATCAATCGCTGGAGCAGGGACAGAGCTGAAAGCCTATAACAAGGCCTTTTCGCTGGTCCGGGCCAATAAGAACAAAGAGGCGCTCGCAGCCTTCAAACGCTTTATTAAACAGTTTCCCAAAGGGGACTATATTGGCGATGCCTGGTACTGGAGCGGTCGCCTCCATCGGGTCAACGGGGATGAGAAATCGGCTAGCAAAGCCTTCTCGCAGGCCAGAACCATCTTCAAGCGAATCGTGAAGAAATCCCCCAATACACCACAGGCAGAGCGCGCCGCACTCAAACTGAAAAATCTCGCCAAGTGAAGCGAGAGGATGCACTACAGATTACCGAGCTCTTTCTTTCGCTGCAGGGAGAGAGTCGTAGTGTTGGTTGGCCGACCACCTTTATCCGCCTGACCGGCTGTCCGTTGCGCTGCAGCTATTGTGACACCGAATATGCCTTCCAGGGGGGAGAGTCCCGCACCATTGCATCCATTCTGCAGCAGGTCGAAGAGCATCGCGCCCACCATGTTACGGTGACCGGAGGGGAGCCACTGGCACAGAGAGGGGTCTATCCGCTGATGGAGCAGCTCTGCGACGCTGGTTATGCGGTCTCTCTGGAGACCGGGGGCATGTATGCAATTGATGCGGTGGATGATCGAGTCAGCCGAGTGGTCGACCTCAAGACCCCCGCCTCAGGTGAGATGGAGAGAAATCATTGGGAGAATCTCGGGCAATTGACCCAACGAGATCAGCTCAAGGTAGTGGTTGCAGATCGCGCAGACTATGAGTGGTTGTTACCCATCCTGCAAGAGCACCAGCTGGAGCAGCGTTGCGAGGTGCTATTGTCACCAGTGCAAGGGGTGATGGAGCCAGCGACACTGGCGCAGTGGGTGCTTGAGGATCATCTGGAGGCACGTTTCCAGATGCAGCTTCACAAAATCCTCTGGGGGGATGAACCAGGCCGATGAGTGAATCTGCAGCAAAGCGGGCGGTGGTGTTGCTCTCTGGCGGTCTGGACTCAGCCACTGTATTGGCCATTGCCAGAGAGCAAGGGTATGACTGCTATGCCCTCAGTTTTGACTATGGGCAGCGCCACCGGACCGAGCTGGTGGCGGCTAAACAGATTGCTCAACAGCTTGAGGCGGTTGAACACAAAGTGATCACCTTTGATCTGGGGCTGGTGGGCGGGTCGGCCCTGACTGACTCTTCGATTGAGGTGCCAGAGGAGATGGGTGAAGGCATTCCTGTTACCTATGTGCCGGCGCGCAACCTGCTCTTCCTCTCCTTTGCGCTGGGGTGGGCAGAGGTGCTTGAGGCGCGGGATGTTTTTATCGGGGTCAATGCGGTGGACTACTCGGGCTATCCGGATTGTCGCCCCGCCTTTATTGACGCCTTCCAGCAGACCGCCAACCTTGCAACCAAGGCGGGAGTAGAGGGGGATGCCTGCTCGATCCATACGCCATTGATTGACTGGAGCAAGGCGGAGATCATTCGGCGCGGCAGTGTGCTGGGGGTGAACTATGTGGATACCGTCTCCTGCTACCAGGCCGATCAGCAGGGGCAGGGGTGTGGGGTTTGCGACTCCTGTCGCTTGAGAAAGGCTGGTTTTTCTGATGCGGGAATCGCTGATCCCACCCGATATTTCGGATGATTTTTCCTCATCAAGCGTGTATGATGCGCACTCTTCAATTTCGGGTCGTTAGCTCAGTCGGTAGAGCACTGGACTTTTAATCCATTGGTCGAGCGTTCGAATCGCTCACGACCCACCATA
>CAZKCT010000039.1:0-17851 GCA_964551545.1 uncultured Piscirickettsiaceae bacterium
GTTGATGGGTAATGAGCGGGCTTTTATGGGGAATTAGAAAAAACGAAGGGATTGAGATTGGAGGGGTGACTCATATATGATTCCTGCATTCTATATTTCTGTGTGTGAAGGAGCGTTCCCGTCATGGTCAGCCTTGAAACCCCCGTTTGTGAATTTGATCTCCCGACCCCCAATTTCGTCCTGCCGGATGTTTATGGCTCGGTCTGGACACCGAGTGGCTTGGCTGGAGAGAAAGGGTTATTGGTAATGTTTATCTGTAACCACTGTCCCTATGTGAAAGCAATCCGGGAGCGATTGGTGCAAGCGACCCGCGAGCTGAAGGAGATGGGGGTCAATAGTGTGGCGATCATGTCCAACGATCCAACCCAGTACGAGGAGGATTCTGTGGAGAATATGCGCAAGGTGGCGGAAGCGTATGATTTCCCGTTCCCCTATCTGCTGGATGAGACGCAAGAGGTGGCGAAGGCATTTGGTGCGGTCTGTACTCCCGATTTTTTCGGTTACAATGCCGGCCTGGAGCTGCAGTATCGAGGGCGTTTTGATGAGAGCCGGAAGGAGACCGCTCCTGAAGGGGTTCGTCGTGACCTGTTCGAGGCGATGAAACAGGTTGCCGAGAGTGGGGCGGGGCCAGAAGAGCAGGTCCCGAGTATGGGCTGTTCCATCAAGTGGAAGGATGGGGGATAGCGCTTTACGGTCTTTGGATTAAATAGATTGAGAGAGTCTATTAAAAAAGAGGGGTTGATCTTTCTGTTGCATTAAAAAATGACCCACTCAGACTGAGCCATTAGGGTTGTGTGGTGTTCTTATGCAACTATCTGTTTATTAAGATGTTCTGATGTTGACCCCATTTTCGGTAATGGGGTAATCCAAAATTCTGAGTCACCACCCCCGTAGGATCGGTTGATCCATGTCCTCGACTGAGTAAGAATGCATCGTTCGATCATGCCGGCAGTGTCGGCAGAATGGTTTACTTAGAGACTGATTCTGGGCTACAGACGGGGTCCAGAGGCAGGGGATGAATTCCTGATAGAAAAGGGAGAATTGAGATATGTCATCAAGAAGAGAACTGGCCAATGCGATTCGTGCATTGAGCATGGATGCAGTACAGAAGGCCAACTCTGGACACCCAGGTGCCCCGATGGGTATGGCGGATATTGCTGAGGTTCTGTGGAATAGCCACATGAAGTTCAACCCAACCAATGCGAAGTGGTCCGATCGTGACCGTTTTGTCCTTTCCAATGGTCACGGCTCCATGCTGATGTACTCTCTGCTGCATCTCAGCGGTTTTGAGCTGAGCATGGATGACATTAAGGATTTCCGTCAGCTTCATGCCAAGACAGCCGGTCATCCTGAGTATGGCTATGCGGACGGCATCGAGACTACCACCGGTCCACTGGGTCAGGGCATCACCAACGCAGTCGGTATGGCGATTGCGGAGCGCACCTTGGCGGCACAGTTCAATAAGCCGGGTCACGACATCGTTGACCACAACACCTATGTATTCATGGGTGATGGCTGCTTGATGGAAGGCCTCTCACACGAGGCGTGTGCAATGGCCGGTACTTTGGGTCTGGGCAAGCTGGTTGCTTTCTGGGATGACAATGACATCTCTATCGATGGTCACATCTCTGACTGGATGGAGAAGGATGTTGGCGGACGCTTTGAGTCTTACGGCTGGCACGTCGTGCGTGATGTGGATGGTCACGATGCGGATGCGATCAACGCGGCAATCGAGGCTGCAAAGGCTGAGAGTGATAAGCCAACACTGATCTGCTGCCGTACCACCATCGGTTTCGGTTCTCCAAATCTTTGCGGTACCCACGACTGCCACGGTGCCCCACTGGGTGACGAGGAGATCGCGGCAACTCGTAAGGAGTTGGGTTGGGCGCATGACCCATTTGTGATTCCTGACGAGGTCTATGCCGGTTGGGATCATAAAGAGCAGGGCAAGACAGACGAGGCTGCATGGCAGGCGAAGTTTGATGCCTATAAGGCGGAGTATGCGGAAGAGGCTGCTGAGTTTGAGCGCCGCATGAGTGGCGATCTGCCAGCTAACTTTGAAGTGGAGATGGACAAGTTCATCGCCAAAACGCAGGAAGAGATGCCGAATATTGCATCGCGTAAGGCTTCACAGAACGCCATTGAGGCGATGGGTCCTGTAGTACCTGAGCTGTTCGGTGGTTCTGCGGATCTGACGGGATCTAACCTGACCAACTGGTCTGGCACCGTGAAGGTAACGCCAAGCAATGCCAACGGTAACTACATCTCTTGGGGTGTCCGTGAATTCGGTATGGCGCATATGGTCAACGGTATGGTGCTGCATGGTGGCTTCCGCGCCTACAGCGGTACCTTCTTCATGTTCATGGAGTTCATGCGCAACGCACTGCGTATGTCTGCACTGATGAAGATCAACTCGATCTATGTCTACACCCATGACTCGATTGGTCTGGGTGAGGATGGTCCTACGCATCAGCCAGTAGAGCAGCTCTCTACCATGCGTGCGATTCCTGACTTCCATACCTGGAGAGCGTGTGACGCAATTGAGTCTGCAATCTCCTGGAAGATGGCGATGTTGCGTGGCGATGCGCCGACTGCACTGGTCTTCTCTCGCCAGAACCTGACGCCAATGGAGCGCAGTGCAGAGCAGCTCAAGAACGTCGAGAAGGGCGGCTACGTACTGAAGGATTGTGACGGTACTGCAGATATTATTCTGCTCGCAACCGGTTCCGAGGTGGGTCTGGCCGTAGACGCGGCAGCAGCGATGGGTGGCCGCAAGGTGCGCGTTGTCTCTATGCCCTCAACGGATATGTTCGATGATCAGGATCAGGCCTATAAGGACTCTGTTCTGACGCCGGGCGTCAAGCGCGTTGCGATTGAGGCGGGTGTTGATCAGGGCTGGCATAAGTATGTTGGGCTGGAAGGTGACGTGGTCTGCATGAAGTCCTTCGGTGAGTCTGCACCTGCGGGTCAGCTCTTCGAGCAGTTTGGCTTCACGGTAGATAACGTGGTGGCTACAGCAAACAAGGTTTTGGGCTAATACAGCCTGAGCCATGAAGGAGGGCTGTTTTGAGCCTTCTTCATGCGCTTCATGGAAAACAGTTTTTTATTTTTTGTTTAAGGAGTATATGTAATGACAATTAAAGTCGGTATTAACGGTTTTGGCCGTATTGGTCGTATGGTTTTCCGTGCAATTGCACAGGATTTCAACAACATGGAAGTTGTAGGTATCAATGACCTGCTCGACGCAGAGTACCTTGCCTACATGCTGAAGTATGACTCTGTTCACGGCCGTTTCGGTGGTGAGGTCTCTTCCAGGGAAGGGGCAATGATCGTTAACGGTAAAGAGATTCGTCTGACTGCAGAGCGTGATCCAGCAGACCTGGCATGGGGCGATGTAGACGCGGATATCGTTATCGACTGTACCGGTTTCTTCCTCACTACTGAGACTTGCCAGAAGCACATCGACGCTGGTGCGAAAAAAGTGGTTCAGTCTGCACCATCCAAGGATGACACCCCAATGTTCGTTTATGGTGTGAATCACGAGACTTATGCAGGTCAGAACATCGTATCTGCCGCTTCTTGTACGACTAACTGTCTGGCGCCTGTTGCCAAAGTTCTGAATGACAAGTGGGGCATCAAGCGTGGTCTGATGTCTACCGTTCACGCAGCAACTGCAACGCAGAAGACTGTTGATGGACCTTCCATGAAGGACTGGCGCGGTGGTCGCGGTATCCTCGAGAACATCATCCCTTCTTCCACTGGTGCTGCGAAGGCTGTGGGCAAGGTATTGCCTGAGTTGAATGGCAAGCTGACTGGTATGGCGTTCCGTGTGCCGACTTCTGACGTCTCTGTCGTTGACCTGACTGTAGAGCTGGAGAAGAGCGCAAGCTATGACGAGATCTGTGCGGCAATGAAGGAAGCTTCTGAGACTGCAGGCATCGGTGATACCTTGGGTTACACGGATGAGAAGGTTGTCTCAACTGATTTCCGTGGCGTTGGTTTCTCCTCTATTTTCGATGCCGAGGCAGGTATCGCGATGGACGATACTTTCGTCAAGCTGGTTGCCTGGTACGACAACGAGTATGGTTACACCTGTAACATGCTCCGCTTTGTTGAGCACGTTGCCAACAACTAAGCGTTGATTAAAAATTCAGCCCTCACTGCCGGGGGCTGAGTTTTTTGCAAAACGGCTTTTGCGCTGAAGGTCTGTTTTGCAAAGAACCATTGAAATAACTGAATCTGTTTTTTGTAGGAGCTTAGAAGTATGTCCGTAATCAAGATGACTGACCTCGACCTGTCTGGTAAGCGTGTACTGATCCGTCAGGATCTCAATGTGCCCGTCAAGGATGGCAAGGTAACCAGCGACAAACGTATCCGCGCCTCGATGCCAACCATTGAGCACTGCATCAAGGCGGGTGCACAGGTGATGCTGATGTCCCATCTTGGTCGCCCAACAGAGGGTGAGCCTGCTGCCGAGTTTTCCATGAAGCCGGTTGCCGATTACCTGACCGACGCACTGGGTAAGGAAGTTGCTCTGGTTGCTGATTACCTCGATAACGCGCCTGCGCTGAACAATGGGGATGTGGTGCTGCTGGAAAATGTCCGCTTCAATGTTGGTGAGAAGAAGAATGATGAGGGGCTCTCCAAGCAGTATGCGGCACTTTGTGACATCTATGTGATGGACGCTTTCGGTACCGCACACCGTGCGCAGGCTTCTACTCATGGCGCGGGTGCCCATGCGCCAACCGCTTGTGCTGGCCCACTGTTGGCGGGTGAGCTGGATGCGTTGGGTAAGGCACTTGACGGCCCTGCGCGCCCCATGGCGGCAATCGTGGGTGGTTCAAAAGTTTCTACCAAGCTGACCGTACTGGAGTCCCTCTCTGGTGTGGTTGATCAGTTGATCCCAGGTGGCGGTATTGCCAATACCTTTATTGCAGCGGCTGGCCACAATGTCGGTAAGTCATTGGTGGAAGCCGATCTGATTCCAGAGGCGAAGCGTCTGATGGAGGCCGCCAAGGCGAAGGGCGGCGAGATTCCTGTGCCGACGGATGTCGTGGTGGGTAAGGCGTTCTCCGAATCCGCAGAAGCAACGGTGAAGAAGGTTGAAGATGTTGAAGATGACGATATGATCTTCGATATTGGTCCAGACACCGCAGCCCGTTTTGCTGAGATGATGAAAGCGGCCGGCACGGTCGTTTGGAATGGTCCAGTTGGCGTTTTTGAATTTGACCAATTTGGTGAAGGGACAAAATCACTGGGTGAGGCGATTGCTGACTCAGATGCTTTCTCCATCGCTGGTGGTGGTGATACCTTGGCTGCGGTCGACAAGTATGGCATTGCAGATCGCGTCTCCTATATCTCTACCGGTGGTGGCGCATTCCTCGAATTCCTCGAAGGGAAGAAGTTGCCTGCGGTTGCGATGCTGGAAGAGCGTGCCTAACCGGGACTGGAATTGAGCACGACAGAAGACAAGATACGCATGTTGAGACGCACAAAAATCGTTGCAACCCTGGGCCCAGCCACTGACTCTCCAGAGTCGCTCGATAAGCTGATTGAGGCAGGGGTTGATGTGGTTCGCCTCAACTTTTCGCATGGCACGGAAGAGGAGCACCTCAATCGTGCCGAGACGGTGCGGAATCGTGCTCGTGCACATGGTCGTCAGGTTGGTGTGATGGCCGACCTGCAGGGGCCAAAGATTCGTATCGGCAAGTTTGTTGACGACAAAATCCAACTGTCAGAGGGCGATCACTTCTGTCTTGATATGGGTCTCGCAATCGATGCAGGTAACCAGGAGGCTGTCGGTTCCACCTATAAAGGGTTGAGCGAGGATGTCTCACGAGGTGACTCGCTGTTGCTGGATGATGGCCGGATTGTTCTCTGGGTGCGTGAAGTGGATGGAGAGAAGATTCACTGTCGTGTCACACAGGGCGGTGCGCTCTCCAATAACAAGGGGATCAACCTACAGGGGGGCGGACTCTCTGCAGCGGCATTGACCGATAAAGATCGTGAAGATATCAAGACGGTCGCCAAGATGCAGGCCGACTATGTGGCGGTCTCTTTCGTGCGTAGTGCAGCGGACGTGCGTGAGGCCCGTGAGTTGCTGACCGCGGCAGGGTGGGGCAGCTGTGGCATCATCTCCAAGATGGAACGTGCCGAGGCGATTCCTTTGGCCGATGAGATTATTGCCGAGTCCGATGGCATCATGGTCGCGCGTGGCGATCTCGGTGTAGAGATTGGTGACGCCTCGCTACCACCGGTACAGAAGCGGTTGATCAAATTGGCGCGTTCGATGGATCGAGTCTCGATCACCGCAACCCAGATGATGGAGAGCATGATCGAGAACCCCATTCCGACGCGTGCTGAGGTCTTTGATGTGGCCAATGCGGTACTGGATGGTACCGATGCGGTGATGCTCTCTGGCGAGACGGCCGTTGGAAAGTATCCAGAGAAGGTGGTTCAGGCGATGCACGACATCAGTATCGAGGCGGAGCAGCAGCGCGCCGCTAAGGTCTCGGGCCACCGTATGAATGAACACTTTCACCGTCGTGATGAAGCGATTGCGATGGCGACCATGTATACCGCTAACCATCTCGGCGTGAAGGCGATTGCATCGCTGACCGAGTCGGGTGCGACCACTTTGTGGATGTCTCGGATCAGTTCCGGGATTCCCATCTTTGCGATGACCCGGGATCTGCAGACCCGCCGCAAGGTAACCCTCTATCGCGGTGTCTATCCGGTCAGTTTTGACCTCACCGATATGGGCAAAGAGGAGATCAATCAAGAGATGATTGATGAGCTGGTACGTCGCGGTGTGGTGCGTGAAAAAGATACCGTTATTCTCACCAAGGGAGACCTGGTGGGCGAAGGGGGCGGTACCAATACCATGAAGATTTGTAAGGTCGGCAATAAGGGACATGCTTGATTGTCGACCCCGATTGTTTGATTGTTTAGTGAAATTAAAGATAGTTAAGGAGAAAGTTAGATGCTGATTTCTTTGCGTCAATTATTGGACCATGCGGCCGAAAATGGCTATGGAATGCCTGCGTTCAACGTCAACAACATGGAGCAGGTGCATGCCATCATGCAGGCTGCAGATGAGACCAATAGCCCGGTTATCATGCAGGGTTCTGCCGGTGCGCGCTCCTATGCGGGCGAGCCATTCCTGCGTCACCTGATCTCTGCGGCGATTGAGATGTATCCTCACATTCCAGTGGTGATGCACCAGGATCACGGCTCTGAGCCAGCAGTCTGCTTGCGCTCGATCCAGTCTGGGTTTAGCTCTGTGATGATGGATGGTTCCCTGATGGCTGACTGTAAGACACCATCTACTTTCGAGTACAACGTAGAGACCACCAAGACCGTCGTCGATATGGCGCATGCTGGTGGTGTATCGGTAGAGGGTGAGCTGGGTTGTCTCGGTTCACTGGAAACGGGTGAGATGGGTGAAGAGGATGGCCACGGTGCCGAGGGTAAGCTCGACCTCGACATGCTGTTGACTGATCCTGAAGAGGCGGCCCAGTTTGTGAAAGCGACCGGTGTTGATGCCCTCGCCATTGCAATCGGTACCTCTCACGGTGCTTACAAGTTCACGCAGGAGCCTACCGGTGAGATCCTGCGAATTGATCGCATCAAGGAGATCAACGCACGTATCCCGAATACACACCTTGTCATGCATGGCTCCTCTTCTGTGCCTCAGGATTGGCTCAAGGTCATCAACAACTTCGGTGGTGACATGGGACAGACCTATGGCGTACCCGTTGAAGAGATCCAGGAAGGGATCAAGTCTGGTGTTCGCAAGGTGAACATCGATACAGATCTGCGTATGGCTTCTACCGGCTCTGTCCGTCGCCATCTGCAGGAGAACCCAGCCAACTTCGACCCACGTAAGTTCCTCAAGGAGTCTACTGCGGGCATGAAGGAGATCTGTAAGGCGCGTTACCAGGCCTTCGGCTGTGAGGGTATGGCTGACAAGATCAAGCCAGTCTCTCTGGAAGTAATGTTTAACCGCTATGGTTCTGGAGAGCTGGCCCCTGAGGTCAAGTAACCGAACCGCATCAGCGGCAGAAAAAACCCACAGCAGATGCTGTGGGTTTTTTTATGGGTGGAGGGGGGTGATTTGAGTACTAGCGGTTCCTGAGGTGAACGGTTGCCCCGTAGACCTTGCGGAGATAGCCATCGTTGAATGGGCCATGAGAAATCTCCAAGAGGTCATAAGATTGAGGCTCAGTGCTCTGGCGAAGCTTGAGTTCGCTGCGTAGTAGCAGTGCAAATTCGACGCTCAATACCTGATTCCAGTCACTGACCTGATTGGCTCGTTGATAGCGATTGATAGATCCATCGCCATCACTGTCGACACCATAACGAAATTGCAGTCCATCAATGGGAGTGGTGAGGGATTGTGGGGTGGGGGAGGCGCTGCCATTGCCATCACAGCGCAGGCTCTCTTCGTCCAGATAGTAGCGTATCGTAGTGGTTGAGGATCCGGCACAGTCAGTAGCCCCCTGATAGCTGAGTGTCAGAGAGTCGCTCTGGTTTGGTCCGCCAGCCTCACTGCCGGAGAGTGGTGTGCCGCTGAATGTGGTTTTTGGATATCCCGCCATCTGTAGCTCGGTGGTAAGAAACTGGATCGCATGTCGCCCCTTTTCATGTAGCAGCGTCCACTGCTGCTGGACCAGAAAACTTTCCCGACTGTCGATGAAAATCCGGGTTGTGGCGAGAAGAATGGTGACCCCCAATGCGATGGAGATCAGTAGTTCAATCAATGTGAATCCTGTGTGGGATCTCATGGCGTAGCAGGGGGGAGAAAAGAGAGCTGGTGCGAGCCGGAGGACTCTCCTGATCTCCAGGTCATCGTGATCTGGTAGAGCCCTCCGGCAGTGGCAGCAACGGAGCCCTCCCCGTCCGGGAGCAGTTGCCGGTTCTGCTGGTTCCAGTAACGAAAATCGTAGCGAGCCATCTGCTCTGGTGAGCAGTCGATGCTTTCACAATTGGGAGCAGTAGGCTCTCCGCTCAGTGAAAGGTAGTCTCCATGGGCGACGGCAGCAGGATTGGCCCGGATTCGCTCTGCCAGATTGGCGGCCTGCTGCGTGGCAAGATCATCAAGAATGGCCTGATGAGAGGTGCGAAGGGACTCGCTCATTAGTGCCCCAAACCCAAGCAGGGCAGTGGCCAGAAGCGCAAGGGCGATGAGGCTCTCGATGAGCGTATATCCCTGGTTCTGATACGAAAAATGGTTGGGTGACCGCAGCATCTATGGATCATAACGGTGGAGAGAGGATTCACTCAAGCTCATGAGGGGATGGTATAGTCTCTTATGTATGAATGAGTCTCTATCCGGTTTTGCGCATACCCTGTTGGGCAGTCTGCGCGACCTTGCGCCGATCGTCATTGTTATAGGATTTTTCCAGTTGGTGATCTTGCAGCAGCCGATTGAGAATTTGCCAGAAATCACTTTTGGACTGCTGCTGGTGGTGTTGGGGCTCACCTTTTTTGTCTATGGGTTGGAGATGGGGCTGTTCCCGATTGGTGAGTCGATGGCCGGTGCGCTGGCGCGTAAGGGAAGCCTGCCGTGGTTGATGGTGTTTTCGTTTCTGCTCGGTTTCGGTACTACAGTGGCGGAGCCGGCGCTGATTCTGGTGGCCAGTGAGGCAGCCAAGGTGGCGGCGGCAGGCGGCATGATCGGTAGCAGCAATGAGGAGATGCAGGCCTATTCGGATGGGTTGCGCTACACCGTTGCGATCTCGGTTGGTGTGGCGATCCTGGTGGGGGTGACCCGAATCCTGAAAGGGTGGCCGATACAGTATCTGATCATTGGGGGTTATATCGGGGTGGTGGTGATGACCCTGTTTGCACCCGATGAGATTATTGGATTGGCCTATGATGCGGGCGGAGTCACCACCTCGACGGTCACTGTGCCACTGGTCACCGCGCTGGGAGTAGGACTGGCGAGCAGTATTCGTGGACGCAATCCGATGACCGATGGCTTTGGTCTGATCGCCTTTGCCTCACTGACCCCGATGATATTCGTCATGGGCTACGGGATGGTGATCTAATGGCCCAGCTTACCTCTGTACGTTTCCAGCACTGCGTTGAAAAATGGTCATTTACATTTGTAAACTCACATTTTCCGCCTTGTTCTGAAAACGTACAGAGGCAATCTGAACCATTAGCGAGCTGATTCAATGGAGTTTTTTGCAGAATTTCAGAACTCTCTGATTGCCACCGCAGGGGATATGTTACCGATTGTGGTGATCCTCTTCGGCTTCCAGCTGGCAGTGATTCGTCGTCGGGTGCCCAACCTGAAGCGGGTATTGGTCGGCTTCTTCTATGTGTTGCTGGGGCTGTCGCTTTTCCTGATGGGGCTGGATCAGGCGATCTTCCCGTTGGGTAAGCAGATGGCGGTGCAGCTCTCCGATCCAGTATTTATTCTCGGCGGTGTTGGGCAGGCTATTGAGCAGCTCAATTGGAAGGATTACTACTGGGTTTACCTGTTTGCCTTTACTATCGGTTTCTCCACAACGATTGCAGAGCCCTCGCTGTTGGCAGTGGCGCTGAAGGCTGAGGAGGTCTCAGGTGGGACGGTCTCAGCCAATGGGCTGCGGATTGCGGTGGCATTGGGGGCCGCAACGGGCGTTGCGCTTGGGGCACTGCGTATTGTGACCGGTATTCCGCTCTACTACTTTATTGTGGCGGGCTATATTATCGTGATGGTTTTGACCTATTACGCTCCGAAATTTATTGTGGCTTTGGCCTACGATTCGGGTGGCGTCACCACCTCAACGGTCACAGTGCCGCTGGTTGCAGCGCTGGGATTGGGGCTAGCCACGTCGGTGCCCGGTCGCAGCGTCATGCTGGATGGTTTTGGAATGATTGCGCTGACCTGTTTGATGCCAATCATTGCAGTGCTGGGATATGTGCAGCTGTCAGAGTGGCTGGCGCAGCGTTCGGCTGCAAAGGATGAGGCTAAATTGATGTTAACAGGAGAGCGTGATGCACTTTAAATTACTGATCTCATTGGTGGAAGAGGACAAGACTGACTCGGTGGTCAAGGCGGCCCGCGAGGCGGGGGCGACTGGTGCAACCGTCATCAACCATGCCCGTGGTGAGGGACTGAAGGTGGCCAAGACCTTCTTCGGATTGGCGCTGGAGACCAACCGGGATATGGTGCTGTTTATTGTTGAAGAGCACCTCAGTCGCCATATCCTGGAGACGATTGGTGAGGTGGGAGAGTTTGGCGAGCCGGGCACCGGGATGGTGTTCCAGCTCGACGTGGAGGATGCCGTTGGGCTCTCCAGTCAGATTGAGAAGTTGACCGATGTGGTAGAGGAGCAGATCTAATGGAGAAAAAACCGGTTGTCCGTGTACGGGACGTCATGAAAAAGAACTTTGACCTGGTGAATGGGCTGGCCACCGTCTCCGAGGCGTTGGCGGAGATGCGTCATGTGGAGAACAAGTCACTGATCGTCGATAAGCGTCATGATGATGACGAGTTTGGCATGTTGCTGATCTCCGATATTGCTCGCGCAGTATTGGCGAAGGATCGCTCGGCTGAGCGGGTCAATGTCTATGAGGTGATGTCGAAGCCGGTCATTACCGTCGATCCGGACATGGACATTCGCTACTGTGCCCGTCTCTTTGAGCGTTTCAAGCTCTCCCGCGCTCCGGTCGTTGAGCACCAGAAAGTGGTTGGCGTTGTCAGCTTTACCGATATGGTTCTGAAAGGGTTGTGTGGTATTCAGGGAGAGTGTGGCAGCGATTAGTGCCGTGGTCCCCGCTCTACAGGAGAATGGCTGGTTCACTGGAGTAAGCCAGAGCCCCTCCCCCAACTTTGATCAGCGTCCAGCGGGGGAGACGGTGAGCCTGCTGGTGATTCACGGCATCAGCCTCCCCGCCGGGGAGTTTGGTACGCCATATATCGACCAGCTCTTTACTAATCAGATCCAGGGGGATGAAGCCCCCGGATTTGAGGGGCTGCGAGACCTCCGGGTCTCTGCCCATCTGCTGATTCGGCGAGATGGGGAGCTGGTACAATACGTGCCGCTTGGGGCGCGTGCCTGGCATGCGGGCCACTCCAGTTTTGAGGGACGAGCACGCTGTAATGACTTCTCAATCGGGGTTGAACTGGAGGGGGCAGATGAGGTGCCTTATGCTGATGCACAATATCGACAGCTCTCTCAGGTGACAATAGAGATCATGCGACATTACCCTGCCATTACCCCGCAACGCATTGTCGGCCACGCCGACATTGCCCCCGGTAGAAAAACCGACCCCGGCCCCGCCTTTGAATGGGCGCGGCTGTTTCAACAGATTGAGCGACCCGAGGAGCAGACGTGACGCTACTGGCTATCTTCATTACCCTGGGAGTGGAGCGTTTCTACCGCTCCCTCGACCAATATCGCAATCTGCAGTGGTTTCATCTCTGGAGTGGATGGATTGAGCGCCATCGTACCCTGCAGGGAGAGTGGGGAGAGATCGCCTCTGCGGCCCTGACCTTACTGGTTCCAGTGGTGATTGTGCAACAGATGGCCGAATGGATGGCGGATGGCGGATGGCTGCCCGAGTTGCTGTTCGCCACGCTTATCTTGGTGCTCTCGTTGGGGCCAAAGGATCTGCGCCGACAGGTCGAACAGGTGTTGGAGAGTTGGGCGCGGGATGATGTTGAGGGAGGGGTTCTTCACGCTGAGGGGTTGATTGAGGAAGCGCTTCCAGAGCATCAACCGACAGTGGTACGACAGCTGGCCGAGGCGGTGTTGATCGAGGCAGCGCCACGCCTCTTTACGGTTCTGTTCTGGTTTGTCCTGCTGGGGCCTGCAGCGGGTCTGCTGGTGCGGGTGAGTCTGTTACTGGAGGAGCAGAAACGGCATGAAGGAGAGGGTGAAGAGGTGCCGCTCATCATTCAGCGACTTCACCAATTGAATCAAATATTGGCCTGGCCGGCGGTTCACCTTTTGGCGCTGAGCTATGCGATGGTTGGAGACTTCTCAGCTGCATTTCGCCAGTTTCAGCGTCACGCCGGTAGTTGGGAGAAAAATAGCGAAGTGCTGCAGGAGAGTGGGGCCGAGGCGATTGGCTTGCAGCCGGTCGATGAGGAAGGGGCGGTCGATTCTCAGGAGGTGTGGGATGCGCTGGAGTTGGTGCGCCGCGCGGAGGTGGTTTGGATTACCCTGTTGGCAGCACTGGTGCTCGGAGGAGTGCTGCAGTCGTGAGCAGTGAGGCAGTGACCACCGTGGATCTGCTGCGCCATGGAGAACCAGTGGGGGGTAGACGCTATCGTGGCCAGCTTGATGACCCGCTTAGCGAGAAGGGGTGGGCGCAGATGAAATCTGCGGTTGGGGATCACTGCCCGTGGGACCGAATCCTCACCTCATCGCTGAGCCGCTGTCGCGCGTTTGCAGAGGCGCTGGCAGAGCGCCACCAGCTACCAATGGAAGAGAGTGACGCCTTGACCGAGATCGGCTTTGGGGATTGGGAGGGCAAAACGGCAGCCGAGTTGATGGAGGAGGATGCGGAGGTTCTCTACCGTTTTTGGAGTGACCCGGTCAACAACACCCCGCCTGGTGCGGAGACTCTTACCAATTTTCATCGGCGTATTACTGGCCAGTGGGAAAAAAGTATTCAGCAATATGCAGGGGAGCACCTGCTGATGGTGGGGCACGCCGGGATGATGCGGATGATCCTCAGCCATGTATTGGGAATGTCGATCGATAAGATGTTCCGGCTACAGATTCCCAATGCCGGAATCAGTCGGATTCAGATCGACCATTTTGAAGGGGGAACACTGCCTCGGCTGCTGTTCCACGCAGGGAATCTATAGGAAAAGAAAATGGGTTGGGCAGGAAAAATACTCGGCGGTGCATTTGGCTTTCTGATTGGGGGTCCGCTGGGGGCACTGATTGGGGCCTCGTTTGGTCACAACTTTGACAAAGGAATGAAGAACGCTGGCTCCTCTGCGGGTGGTTGGGGCGTGGGCAACCAGCAGCGGGTACAGACCGCCTTTTTTACCGCCACCTTCTCGGTGATGGGGCATGTGGCCAAGGCCGATGGTCAGGTGACACGAGATGAGATCCAGATGGCGAGAGCGGTGATGGACCATCTGCAGTTGGACGCAACACTGCGCAAGGCGGCAGAGAAGCTCTTCAATGAAGGCAAGAAGGCGGACTTCCCACTGGATGACCTGTTGCAGCAGTTCCGTCAGGAGGCGAGTCGACGTTCGACTCTGGTCCAGATGTTCATGGAGATTCAGATCCAGGCCGCCTATGCAGATGGCGTACTGCATCCGGCAGAGCGCAAGATGTTGCTCCATATCGCTTCAGCATTGGGGATCTCTCGGGATCTTTATGAGCAGCTGGAGTCGATGGTGCGGGCGGGCGGTGGTCAGCGCTCGGCAGGTGGTGCGGTGCAGAGGCCGTCACTGGAGAGTGCTTATGAAACCCTGGGTGTAAAGAAGGGTGCTACCGATGCGGAGGTAAAGCGCGCCTACCGCCGTCTGATGAGTCAGCATCACCCCGACAAGCTGGTTGCCAAAGGGCTGCCGGAGGAGATGATGAAGATGGCGACCGAAAAAACACACCAGATCCGTACTGCCTACGAGGCCATTCAGGCATCGAGAAAGTAGGCTGGTGTCAAGGGTTGGAAACTGGAAGCGAGGAAATGGTACAGTCCGTATCGCCAACACCTTCTGTTCGTAGGATCAATGTAAGCGCCTCAGCCGCGCACCTCGCGGCCTCCATCTACAAGTAAACTGACATATAAAATCAATATGTTAAAAAATGTTTACTTGAAAGGCTGACTTATGAATCAACTACCCTGCCTTCTGAAAACAGTGTTTGTTGCTGTTTTCTTCCTTATCCTCAATGCCTGCTCCGAAGCTGCGCCCCCCGATGCCGGAAAGGTCCGTATCAAGGTCAATGAGTCCGCTGCCGGTTCGGCGGTTTGATTTTCTTCTTTGTTTCCTTACAATAAGGTAAGAATATCCCATTTTTGCAAGGAGGTGTTATATGTATGCGACAGTGACCAGCAAGGGGCAGATTACAATCCCCAAGGTATTGCGCGATGTGCTTCATCTCTCTGCAGGGGACAAGATTGAGTTTGTGCTGGATCAGGATCAGCAGGGTGCTCATCTCATCCCTAAACACCAACCGGTTGTTTGTCTGAAAGGCGTGCTGCCGAAACCGGAAAAGGCAATCTCCCTGGGGGCAATGGAGGATGCGATCAGGAAGGGTGCAAGTCGGTGATCGGTCTGGATACCAATGTGCTGGTTCGCTATCTGGTGCAGGATGATCCGCAGCAGTCCGGGGCAGCCGCTCGATTGATTGAAGAGCAGTGCTCAATCTCGTCTCCGGGGTATATCGCCGTGGTGATGTTATGTGAGTTAGTCTGGGTATTGCGAGGGGCCTACCGGTACGAAAAGAGGGTAGTGGTCTCGGTACTGGAGCAGATCCTGATTACAGCCGAGTTTGAGATCGAGAATGAAGAGGTTGTGCGCAGGTCGGTTGAGGCATTCAAACGGGGTGGAGCCGACTTTTCCGATTATGTCATCGTTAATATCCATCAGCAGATGGGCTGTGAGAAGACAGTCAGTTTTGACAAGAAGTTGTTGGCTCATCCGCAGGTGGTTCAACCATAGGCTTTGACTCAGGTTGAATTCATCAAAAGTGGTTATTGGTGTTCAGTCCAACGATATAAGTTGGGGCTGAAATATCGCCGATCATCCTGTAAAGTTCGCTGTTTCGAATGAATCAATCCCTGATGAAAAGGAAGTGTTATGAAAGATAATCTGATTGCCCCCTCCATCCTCTCTGCCGATTTTGCCAAGCTGGGTGAAGAGGTCGACAACGTACTGGCGGCGGGTGCCGATATCGTCCACTTCGATGTAATGGATAACCACTATGTCCCCAACCTCACCATCGGTCCACTGGTCTGTGATGCCCTGCGTAGCCACGGTGTGACTGCCGAGATTGATGTCCACATGATGGTCGATCCTGTTGATCGCATCATCCCCGATTTTGCCAAGGCGGGTGCCTCTTACATCACCTTCCACCCTGAGGCATCAGACCATATCGACCGCTCGCTGGCACTGGTCAAAGAGCAAGGCTGCAAGGCGGGTCTGGTGTTCAATCCTGCAACACCACTGAGCCACCTCGATTACGTCATGGACAAGGTCGACATGATTCTGCTGATGTCGGTTAACCCCGGTTTCGGCGGTCAGAGCTTCATCCCGGCAACCATGGATAAGCTGCGCCAGGCGCGCAAGCGCATTGATGAGAGTGGCTACGATATCCGTCTGGAGATCGATGGTGGTGTGAAGGCCAACAACATCCGTGAGATTCGCGAGGCGGGTGCCGATACCTTTGTGGCGGGTTCTGCCATCTTCGGTGCAGGTCAGGATTCTGATCCACATCGTTACGACAGCATCATCAATGAGATGCGTGCTGAGTTGGCCAAAGCTTCTGTTTAAAACAGCTCTCAACGCAAAGGCGCAGAGACGCAAAGAGCGCAAGGGTGGATGAAAACCAGATTGCAGCAGAGGTCGTAGCGGCGGCAATTGAGGTTCACCGCTCACTGGGGCCGGGTCTGTTGGAGTCGGTGTACCTGCAAAGTCTATGCAGAGAGCTGCAAATACGAGGGGTCGAGTTCAAGAAAGAGCTTCCCTTGAAGGCAGAGTACAAAGGTTTGTCGTTTGATGTTGCCTATCGTATCGATCTCTTGGTGGTGGATAAGGTGGTGCTGGAGTTGAAGGTCGTTGAAAAGGTGCTGCCTGTGCATGAGGCACAATTGCTCTCCTATCTGCGGCTCTCAGGAAAAAAGCTGGGATTGTTGTTGAACTTCAATGTCCCATTGATGAAGAATGGAATCAAACGGGTTGTGAATCAATTATAAGGATGACTGTAACGAAGCACCCCTTGCGCCCTCCGCGTCTTGGCGTCTTCGCGTTGAATAGTAAATTTATGGATAAACTAAAACTCCCAAAAATGGTGCTGATCGATGTTGATGGCACCCTGGTCGATAGCGTGCCGGACCTGGCCTGGTGCGTCGATGAGATGTTGAAAGAGATCGATATGCCCACGCGTGGGGAGGCGCGTGTGCGTCACTGGGTTGGGAATGGTGTCGAGCGCCTGGTGCGCCGCGCACTGACCGACTCACTGGATGGTGAGCCGGAGGATGCGCTATTTGAGAAGGCGTTCCCGATCTTCTCCGATCTCTATGCCGAGAATACCAGCAAGCGCAGTGTGCTCTACCCCGGTGTGGAAGAGGGGCTGGCGTGGCTCAAGAGCCAGCCGTTGCGGATCGGTTGTGTCACCAACAAGGCAGAGCGTTATACCCTGCCAATCTTGAATGATCTCGGGATACGAGATCACTTTGAGATCGTAGTCAGTGGCGATACGCTGCCGGTGAAGAAGCCTGATCCCGGTCCACTACTCCATGTTTCGGACCACTTTGGTCTGAAGCCGGAAGAGGCGACGATGATTGGTGACTCCATGAGTGACGTGAAAGCGGCACGTGCGGCTGGTTTTTCGATTGTCTGCATGAGTTATGGCTACAACCATGGTGAAGATATCCGTGACTACAATCCTGATGCGGTGATTGACTCGATGGCTGAGTTCCCTGAGGTGCTTGACGCATAAAGTCATGGAACCCGCCCGCTTCAATGAACTGGCTGCCAAGGGGCATAATCGAATTCCACTGACGCGCGAAATTCTCGCGGATATGGATACCCCGCTCTCGGCCTATCGCAAGGTGGCAGAGGGACAATACAGTTATCTGTTTGAGTCGGTACAGGGGGGGGAGAAGTGGGGGCGCTACTCCATCATTGGTCTGCCAGCAAAGACCATTCTACGGGTGCGAGGCAAGC
>CAZKCT010000040.1:0-14004 GCA_964551545.1 uncultured Piscirickettsiaceae bacterium
AAGCGCGCCACGATCTCTTTTGCCAATGAGACCTTGGCATCTCTTGGGTTAGCACCGCCCTCTACTTCACGCTTGAGTGCATCGACCTCATCCATAGGCCGGAAACTGAGCAGTTCATAGTAGCGCCACATCAGCTCGTCTGAAATGGACATTATCTTTCCAAACATCTCCCCCGGCGCGTCACTCACCCCAATATAGTTATCAAGTGACTTGGACATCTTCTGCACGCCATCCAATCCCTCCAGGATCGGCATGGTAAGTATGGTTTGTGGCCGCTGCCCCTCCTGCTTCTGTAACTCACGCCCCATCAGCAGATTGAATTTCTGGTCCGTACCTCCCAGCTCGACATCTGCCTTCAACTCCACCGAATCCCACCCCTGCACCAGCGGATAGAGGAACTCATGAATGGCGATCGGCTGCCCCCCTTTATAGCGCTTCTCGAAGTCATCACGCTCCAACATTCTTGCCACGGTCTGGCGAGCTGCCAGTTTGATCAGATCAGAGGCTGATTTTTCACCCATCCAGGAGGAGTTGAAGACCACCGTTGTCTTCTGCGGATCGAGAATTTTGAATACCTGGCGCTCATAACTTTTGGCATTCTCCAATACCGCCTCACGGGTCAGTGGCTTGCGGGTAATATTCTTGCCCGTTGGGTCGCCAATCATCCCGGTGAAGTCCCCAATCAGGAAGATCACCTCATGCCCCAGATCTTGGAACTGTCGCAGCTTGTTGATCAACACGGTATGCCCCAGATGGAGATCGGGCGCAGTAGGGTCAAATCCGGCCTTGATTCGAAGCGGCCGACCCTCTTTCAGCTTCTCGATCAGGTCCTCCTCGACCAAAATCTCTTCTGCCCCTCGACGGATCTGTTCAATGGTCGCCTCAATATCGATTTTACTCATGACTCTTGTTCTCACCTCACCCGGTTTCCTTGGCCATTTCAGGCCCATCACGTAGCCGCGAAGGGTATCACAGCCCCCATGAATTGAAACCTGATCCCGCGCTTAGAGCACTTATGCCCCTTGGTAAAAGAGGCAAAAAATCAACCGCGCTCTCTGATACAACCGCGCAACACCAACAATAACCCATTGAAAAGTAATGACAGAGGGAGCATATCACCCCTCTATCATATTCAAGAGTTATTGCTTGACAATGTTCTTGAATAGCGGTACTATGCCTCCCGTCAAACAAATTTTTGTTTTTTACTGTTTAATTTTTACTAAATTAAGGAAACGATCATGAAAAAGATTATTGCTGCTATCGCTCTCGCTGCTGTTGCTTCTAGCGCTTCTGCTTTCTTCGGTGGTGACGACAACCAGTCTGGTTACGGTACTGGTTCTGCTGACGGTGCTTTCGACGGCCGCGGCCGTGGTGCTGGTAAGGGTAACGCTGACGCTGAGGGTAACTTCAGCATGACTATTAACGCTTCTGGTAAGGGTTCTACTGACATGGAAGCTGACATGGACGCTGCTGAGAATGCTCGCTTCGACGGCAAGTCTGACATCCGCACCGAGACTTCTCCTTCCTACCCATACTACGGCGCACCTGTAGCTCCTGCTGCTCCTGCTGCCCAGTAAGCAATTCACTCACCGGGTAACCGGCTCAAAACCCCGTATAGAGAATGCTCTATGCGGGGTTTTTTATGCATCCAGTTTTTGTTATAGAATGGGGTCCACTCATAATTTGAAGCCCTTGATGCACAACGACCCCAAACCCACCATCCTGTTTGTTGATGATGAGGAAGATTTCCACTTCATCATGGAAGCACTGCTCTCGGAAGAGTATCGCCTGCTCTCTGCCTATCATGGCAAGCAGGCACTGGAGCTGGTGGAACATGATCCACCTGACCTGATCCTGCTGGACTTGATGATGCCACTGATGGATGGTTATGAGGTCTTTCAGAAACTTCAGGAAAATCCCAAAACCGCAGATATCCCGGTGATCTTCCTCACCGCAATGGGCGAATCCACCTATGAGCATCGTGGCATTCAGCTAGGGGCCGTTGACTACATCAGCAAGCCATTTAATCCGGAGATTCTCCAGCTCCGCATCAAGAACCATATTGAACTCAAACTCTCCCGCGACAAGCTGGAGCGGATGAGCATGACCGATGCCCTCACCAATCTCCACAATCGCCGACAGCTTAACCTGCGGCTGGAGGAAGAGTGGCATCGCGGCATGCGCCACCAGACACCACTTACACTACTGATGCTCGACATCGACTACTTCAAGCAGTACAACGATACCTATGGACACAGCAGTGGGGATCGTTGCCTGGCTCAGATCGCCGAGGTCATCGAAAAAAGTCTGGAACGCCCTTCCGACTTCGCTGCCCGCTATGGTGGTGAGGAGTTCTCAGTCCTCCTTCCGGAAACTCCAACAGACGGCGGCATTCAGATCGCACAACGGGTCATGGAGGCGGTTCACGCACTGCAGATTGAGCACAAAAACTCAACTGCCGCCCCTTATGTCACCGTCAGTATTGGCGTTGCCTCCATCACTCCAGATGCCCACACAAGCGAACAAGCACTACTCGATGCTGCCGATAAAAACCTCTATCAAGCCAAGGAGAGTGGTCGCAATCGGATCGAGCCCGCCGAATACCCGACCCCGTCTAACACATAATTAGAGCGGCGCCTCTTGCCACTCATCAATCTCACGATCCCAAAAATTGGCGCGCTGCTGTACCATGCCATCAACCACCTTCAATAGGTGATCACCGTCCAGATTCTCTTTAGAGAGCACGCGGTCCACTTTGGCCGCAATCCCCTCCGGCACCTCATAACCACTGAGCAACAGCACCAGAGCCGGGTCAGCCTGCGCCTGAATCAGCGGCAACAGATCCATACTGGTACCACTTCCGGTCCAGAGATCCATCAGCACCAGATCATAGTGATCCACTCGCAGATACTCCTTGGCATCCTCTAACGTATGCACCATGACCACCTTCCCCAATGGAGAGAGCGCCTGGTGCACAACCTCTGCAAACTCGGCATCCTCATCCAAATGCAAAATATTTGGCGTGTGACTCTGTTTTTCGAGGACAGCAGCGCCCTCTTCTCTCCCCTGCGGCTTTGCACCATCAGCTGCCTCACCCGTTCGATCATCACTCAGATAGATGGGTAGCGACACCACAAACACCGCGCCCCGCTCTACCCCATAGGCTGTTGCATCCTCCAGATACTCAACCTCGCCATGAAACTGGTGGGCAATCTCACGAGAGATGGCAAGCCCAAGCCCCGTTCCCTCAATCTTCCGCCCGAAGGGGGGATAGTAGTGGACAAATTTTTCAAACAAATTGTCCCGAATCTCTGGGCTCACGCCTGGCCCTTGGTCTTGAACCAGGAAAAGCAGTTGATGCTCCTCCTTGAGTAGTCGCAAAACCACCTCACCTCCATCTGGAGTAAATTTGATCGCATTGGAGAGCAGATTGGCAATGAGTTGAAGAAAGCGATCCGCATCGACCATGATCACTCGACCCCAATCCAGCCGCTCCATATCCAGACGAAGATGCACACCGAAGTTTATCGCATACCCCTCCATCTGTGCAATCGAACGTTCCAACAACGGCCCAACCCGATAACGCCCCATGTTGTAACGCATTTTCCCCGAGCTGATCTGCTCCACATCCATCACATCCGAAATCAGTTTTCTCAGCCGCTCCGCATTCTGTCCGGCAATATCAAGCAGCTTGATCTCCTGCGATTTGAGACCGCTTTTCCCATCATTCGCCCGCTTCAGCACAATCCCCAGTGCCCCCTGAATTGAGGTCAGCGGGGTACGCAGTTCATGATTCACCGTAGAGATAAAGAGCTCACGCATCTCATCCAGTTTCTTGCGTTTACGGATATCACGAAACACCATGATCCAGTGGGTGCGCTCCTTGAGATTGATCGGATTCACCGATACCTCCAGCGGGACCTCCTCCCCTCCTTGTGTGCACCCCACCAACTCCTTCGGCTCCAGCAGTAACCTACGCTGCTCTCCTCCACTCTCTGCGTAATGAAGAAAGGCCTGCTGATAGCCAACCTCCTCCTCTGGCTTCAGCAACCGCCCAATCTCCTGCTGGACCAACTCCTCTTTGCGATAACCAAAGAGCTTCTCCGCAGCAGGGTTAAACCCCTGAATCAACCACTCATCATCAATCGTGATCACCGCATCGGCCGCATTGGAGTAGGAGTAGAGCTCCATCTCCAGCTTGTGCTTCTGATAATCACGATCCCAACTGATACAGAGTGTTCTTGCCAGCTGCCGAATCACGTCAGCATCAAATGGCTTTTTCAACAAGAACGCATCATAGTTCATCGCCGCCTGAATCTGATCCGGCGTGTAATCAGAATAGGCTGTAACAAAGACAATATAGATATCCGGGTCGATCTTACGAATCTCTTGAGCGGTCTTCAGACCATCCCACCCTGGTGGCATTCGAATATCAATAAAGGCTACCGCATAGGGCGCCCCCTTATCACAAGAGGCTTGGATCAGCTCCCAGCCCTGCCTGCCCTGGTTGGCAAAGCTCAGCTCAAAACGGGATGAGGTATACTCTGGTTGCGGTGAAAGCAGATCCAGACCATCCAACCCCTCCAGGGCATCTGCCTCCCACTCCTCTGCAGAGAGCATCGAGATCTCATATGCATCCAGAATACTCTGATCATCATCGATACAGATCACCCGATTATTGATCAGCTCGCCCATAGCCCCCTCGTCTACCCCGCTCAAATTGGTCTAGCTGGATCGTATCAAGGATTTTAGATGAACGCCCGTTTTTCAACGCTGCGGCATCGAAGGGATAGATTGTAAAGAGAGTAGAAATGGCGCGCCCGAGAGGATTCGAACCTCTGACCTTCGCCTCCGGAGGGCGACGCTCTATCCAGCTGAGCTACGGGCGCTTGTCTGCCAATGGATCCATCAGCGAGGGGAGGATTCTACTGGAATCACTCCTCTCGATCCATCTTTCTCAGTGCAAGCGCTTCCGCCAGATGGCCGACCGTCAACGACTCCTCCCCAGCCAGGTCTGCAATCGTTCTCGCCAGCCGTAGAATTCGATGATAGGCACGTCCAGACAGCCTCAGCGCATCGATCGCCTGCACCAAGAACTGCTGCTCTGCCTCTTGCAGATGGCAGTGCTGCTCTAATAGTTCTCCATGCAGTTGATCGTTCGGCACCCCTTGCCGCTGTAGTTGTCCTGTCCGGCACTGCTCGACCCGCTGCTGAACAACCGCACTCGACTCCTGCTCTTTCAACGTGGAAGTCATCGTGGCTGCATCCACTCTCGCAACCTCAATATGGAGATCAATCCGATCCAGCAGCGGCCCAGAAATTTTTGATCGGTAACGCTGAATCTGGTCTGGGGTACAGTGACACTTTCCGGAAACATCCCCATGGTAGCCACATGGACAAGGGTTCATCGCCGCTACCAACTGAATCTGTGCCGGAAACTCCGCCTGTGCCGCAGCCCGAGAGATGGTGATCCTTCCAGACTCCAGCGGCTCTCTCAACACCTCCAGCACCGAACGGTCAAACTCCGGCAATTCATCAAGAAACAGTACACCGCCGTGCGCCAGAGAGACCTCACCCGGACGCGGCTGGCTGCCCCCGCCAACCAGAGAAACCGCTGATGCCGTGTGGTGTGGCGTACGAAAAGGGCGGCTTCTCCAGATGAGTGGATCAAATTCCGTAGACTCTACCGAGTGAATGGCGGCAGCCTCTAGCGCCTCCTCTTCACTCATCATCGGCAAGATACCGGGCATTGCAGAGGCCAGCAGTGTCTTGCCACTACCGGGCGGCCCCATCATCAGCAGATTATGCCCACCCGCTGCCGCAATCTCCAAAGCCCTGCGCGCCATCTGCTGCCCACGAATCTGCGATAGATCAACAGCACATGATCGAGCGCGCTCTTTTGGGTCCACCACAACTGCCTCCGTTACCGGGAGCGGATGGGGATCCATCAGGAAAGCCACCACATCCGACAGCCGCTCAACGGGCAATATCTTCAGGCCACGAAGATGTGTTGCCTCTTCACAGTTACTCGCAGGCAAGATCAGGCCTCGCCCTGCCTCTCGTGCCTCTATCGCAATCGGTAAGACTCCTTTGACAGGCCGCACCGCACCATCCAGTGCCAACTCTCCAGCCAGCTCAAAAGGGGCCACCGACGCTGCGGGGATCTGCCCAGAGGCCACCAGAATCCCGATTGCAATTGGCAGGTCAAGGCGCGCGCCCGACTTGGGTAGATCTGCAGGCGCAAGATTGATCGTGATTTTGCGCTGCGGCATCTTGTAGCCAGAGCTGATCAACGCACCGCGTACACGATCCTTCGCCTCTCGTACTGCAGCCTCAGGCAATCCAATGATCGAGATACCGGGCAATCCATTACTCAGCAAAACCTCAACCACAACCGAAGGGGCATGGATTCCAACAAGTGCACGACTATGGATGGCTGCAAGTGACATGACCCTTCTCCCATCAGGCAGTTTCACGATGCCCTTTACAATCCGCTAGAATGGCTGCCCATGCAACAGTTGATATTGAAACAATTGGTTACATTACATGTTGGCCCAATCAGCCTCACCGTCCAGGCCGGTGAGTGTGCCGGCCTGCATGGCCCTTCCGGGGCTGGCAAAAGCCTACTGCTAAGATCCATTGCGGACCTTGATCCGCACCAAGGAAGCATCACGCTCGACAACAGAGCGCAGAGTTCATACTCTCCTGCCGAGTGGCGCAGGAATGTCGCCTACTGTGCAGCGGAGAGCCAGTGGTGGGGAGAGCATGTAGCCGACCACTTTCCTCACATTAACCACGAGACCCACCAACAACTGGAAGCCTGTGGGTTCACACCAGAGGCCCTGCAGTGGTCCGTGGACCGACTTTCCAGCGGTGAAAAGCAGCGGCTCTCCATCATTCGCCAGCTCAGCCATAGCCCCTCAGTACTCTTGCTCGACGAACCAACTGCCAATCTTGACCCAGACAATGCACGATTTCTGGAGAAGCTGCTGCTCAACTATCAGCAGCAACATCATGCGTGCCTCATCTGGGTCAGCCATGACCGTCTGCAACTAAATCGGGTCAGCCAACACCAATTCCAGCTCAACCATGGTGTGATCACCGAGGAGCATCGTCATGAGCCAGGGTAATTCGTTGATTACACTGACCCCGATCGACCTTGGGCTGGCGGCCTTGTTGATCATGCTATTGGCCTTGGTCTCATGGCGCAGCCACAACGGGATGGAGCGGAAAATCCTCTTCTCTTCCGTCCGAGCCACACTGCAGCTGCTGCTAGTTGGCGTGGCACTACAGACGCTGTTCGATCACAGCAGCCTGCTCTGGGTCACACTGATCTCTCTCGGCATGGTCCTCCTCGCTGGTCGCGAAATTCATGCCCGCCAGCAGCGGAGATTGAACGGGCCCTGGGGTTTTGCCACAGGAACCGTGGCGATGTTCCTCTCTTCCATGTTGACGGCCCTCTTTGCTCTGCTGGTGATCATCCAGAATGACCCTTGGTATCAACCGCAATATGCCATTCCACTATTGGGAATGCTGCTCGGAAATACCATGAATGGCATCTCTCTGGGGTTGGATCGACTCACCAATAGCGTCTGGCAACAGCGGCGCATCATTGAGGCACGCCTTGCTTTGGGCGAAAGCGCCCAGCAGGCCATTCATCCGCTGCGGGATGAGGCGGTACGCACCGGGATGATCCCGATTCTGAATGCCATGGCCGCTGCAGGATTGATTAGCCTACCGGGGATGATGACCGGCCAGATTCTCTCTGGAACCCCACCCATTGAGGCGGTGAAATATCAGATTCTCATCCTTTTTCTCATCGCTGCAGGAACGGGATTTGGGGTAATGGCCGCGATTTCTATCGCATCGAGACGCTTTTTTGATACAAGAGACCGTCTCAGAACCGAAAGAATCTCAAAAAAATTGCCTAATTAACAATAGGATATCTATTTTCTCATCGAGCCGCTGAGACTATTTTCTTGAGAAAGGAACTATAGCCTGCCTTATTCAATGATTCCTGCTGCTGTTCCGCACTTGAGAAACTGTGAAACGGCCCGACACTGACCCGATAAAGCGCCCCTTTCGCCGTCTCCACCCGCTCAATCTGTACCCGTTCCGCCCCCATCAGGATCAACTCGGCTTTATGCCGGTCAGCCGCATCCTGTTGGCGAAAAGCGCCCAGTTGAATCAGATATTTTCCCTTCGCAGGGGCGCTGTTCTGCTTTTTCTCTTCTGCTTTCCGCTTCGGCTGCCGTGGTTCTGCAGGCCGCTCCTCAATGCCACTGTACTCCTCTTGTGGCAGCATCGAAAAGAAGTCGAACTGGAACTGGTCCTCAATCTGCTCCTTGAGCGCTTCTACGCTGGAGCTGGAGCTGGAGCGCTGCTCTTTCTTCGATGCCACTTCCGCTGGCGGTAGAGTAATTTCCGCCTCGCCCAGCCAGTAGAGATAACCCACAAACCCACCGATGGCGATCAGCGCCAACAGCAGCATCCCGGCACCAGAGATAAAGCCTCGCATGGAGGATCGTCCAATCACGTTTCTACATCTCCTCCGGCGCACGAACCCCAAGAATCGTGAGTCCGTTGAGTAGCACCTGCCGCGTGGCGTGAATCAAGGTCAGACGCGCATTACGCAATGGCTGATCCTCTACAATAAAGTGGTGACTGTTGTAGTAGGTATGCAGCTCATGCGCAAGATCGCGCAGATAGTGGGCCAGCTGGTGCGGCTCACGCTGCAATGCCGCACTCTCGATCACCTCTGGATAACGAGAGATGGCCGTCATCAGTGATTTCTCATGACTCTCGACCAACCGCGTCAGACTATTCTCTCCTTCAGTCTGGTCCCACACCATCCCTTTCTCTTTGAGCTGGCGCATCACACTATGAATTCGAGCATGAGCATACTGGATGTAGTAGACCGGGTTCTCCGAAGAGTGGGAGACCGCCAGATCAAGATCAAAATCCATATGCTGCTCACTCTTGCGCAACACATAGAAGAAGCGGGCAGCATCATCTCCCACCTCATCCCTCAGCTCCCGCAAGGTGACAAAGGAACCACTACGAGTCGACATCTGCACCTTCTCACCGCCACGATAGAGTGATGCAAACTGTACCAGCAGCACCTCAAGCGTATCCGGCTGCTCTCCCATCGCGCTTAGTGCTGCCCGCACCCGAGGCACATATCCGTGATGGTCTGCCCCCCAGATATCAATCATCTTGTCATAGCCACGCTGCAGCTTATTCATGTGGTAGGCAATATCAGAGGCAAAGTAGGTCTTCAGCCCATTGTCCCGGACCACCACTCGGTCCTTCTCATCCCCATAGTTCGTTGAGCGAAACCAGAGCGCACCATTCTGTTCATAGATATCACCACTCTGTTGCAGCTTCTCAATCGCCTGATCCACGGTCTGATCATCCATCAGGGACTGTTCAGAAAACCACTCCTCATACTCCACCCCAAAGTCGGCCAGATCTTCACGGATATCCCCAAGAATCGCCTCCAGCGCCGCGCCATGGACCTGCCGGTACTGCTCACTGCCCAACAGCGTTCGAGCCTTTTCGATCAGCCCATCAATATGGGCCTCTTTATCCCCGCCTGCAGGCTCATCAGCGGGCACACCCTCCATCACCCGATCAACAGGATGACGGAACGCATCTCCCTGCTCACGATGCAGCACCGCCGCGATATCCCAGATATAGTCTCCCTGATAGCCATTGCTGGGGAAAGTCACACTCTCACCACAAAGGTCGAGATAGCGCAGCCAGACACTGGCCGCAAGAATATCCATCTGCCGTCCCGCATCATTGACATAGTATTCACGATGCACCTCATAGCCAGCAGCACGGAGCAGGCTCGCCGTGGCCGCACCATAAGCCGCACCACGCCCATGACCGACATGAAGTGGTCCGGTCGGATTGGCAGAGACATATTCCATCAATACCTTCTCGCCCTCACCCACACGGCTACGCCCAAAACGCTCTGCCTCTCGCAATACCTGGCGGACCAAATCACCATACGCAACATCAGTGAGGGAGAAGTTGATAAATCCGGGCCCTGCAATCTCCGTCCGCTCCAGCTGTTCACTCGGGGGCAAGGCATCAACCACCTTCTGTGCCAACGCCCGTGGATTGCTCTTTGCCACCTTCGCCAACACCATTGCCACATTGGTGGCAAAGTCTCCATGGCTTGGATCACGAGTACGCTCGATCACCACTGAGGGATTCGCATCTTGCGGGAGTGTTCCATTCTCCCTCAGGGTGACCAGTGCAGCCTCAACCAGCTGCTGGAGTTGCTGTTTCACAAAAATTCTCTCTTCTTCAATTCAACCAACGTAACTATTCAGGGCTCAGAGGTCTCGTGTATCTGTTCAGATTGCCCCTGAAATTCGTCAGACCAAGGCGCAAAATGTGAGTGTATACGCATACATGACCATTTTGTAACACAAGGGTGGCGGATTTCAGGGGCGAGCGGAATAGATACCCATCAACTGCGCACCAGCGGTGTCTCAACCTGCTGACGTGCCTCTGCGCCGAGCAGCACCTCAATGAGTTCCAGTGCGAAATCCATTGCCGTTCCGGGACCACGCGAGGTAATCACCTTGCCGTCAATCACCACATCGGCATCCTCAATAACCGTCGCACGACTCTCTTTTAGAAAACCGGGATAACTGGTCGCCTCTTTGCCATCCAGCAGACCCGCATCTGCCAATACTTTGGGTGCAGCACAGATCGCCGCAGTATAACGACCTTCATTTGCCATCTGTTGAACCAGCTGGCGAATGCGTGGATCTGCATTGAGATGGTCCGCTCCGGGAAGTCCTCCTGGCAAAACCACCATGTCATACGACGACTTGAGCGCCTCATCCAGTGTCATGTCGGCAAGATGAACTGTTTCACGGCTGGCGCGGATCGGACCTTTTTGGAGCCCCGCCGAAACCACATGAATCTCTGCACGACGCAGCAGATCAATGATGGTGATCGCCTCCAGCTCCTCAAAACCCTCAGCCAGTGGCACCAAAACCGATACCGATGGTTGATGACTCATCTTCTCAAACTCCTATCGTGTCGCGTGGAGCAGATGGAGCCCCTTCAACATATTGAGCGCCTCAAACAACATGAAATCTCTCTCTGCCAGGCTCTTCTCTTCCTCTTCAGCACCCTCACCCTCGGCACCATCCTTCTCTGCATCAGCGCCTTTTTTCTCTTTTTCGCCATTGCCGAGGTGGCCGGTCAGGTTGCGCTCGGAGACACGATGATTTTTGGCCCCATCATCCGGACTCTCGATCCGCAGATTCTTGATCTCGATATCCGGGGTGATCCCCTCGGCCTGAATGGATCGGCCCGATGGAGTGTAGTAGAGCGCTGTAGTCAGCTTCAGCGCAGCTCCATCTCGCATCGGTAGAATGGTCTGCACAGAGCCCTTTCCAAAGGTACGCTCACCCATCACGACTGCTCGCTTATGATCCTGTAGGGCGCCAGAGACAATTTCTGAGGCCGAGGCCGATCCATTATTGACCAGCACAACCAGCGGCGCACCATCCAGCAGATCCTCAGAGTCGGCCTCAAATTTGATGGAGGAGTCTCCAACACGCCCATCAGTATAGACCACCAGCCCATCAGTGAGGAACGCATCCGAGACATCCACTGCAGCACTCAAGACACCACCGGGATTGTTGCGCAGATCGAGCACCAGCCCCTTCAACATCTTCCCATCGTTCTCTTCAACCAGTGACTCAATCGATGCCTCCAGATTGGCGCCGGTATGCATCTGGAACTGGCTGATTCGGAGGTAACCAAAGCCCTGCTCCAGCATCCGGCTCTTGACGCTACGAATCTTGATCACATCGCGGATGATGGTCACTTTAAGCGCCTGGTCTTCCCCTTTGCGCACCACGGTCAGTTCAATCTTGGTACCCACCTTGCCGCGCATCTTCTTCACCGCATCACTCAGGGTCATCCCCTGCACGGAGGTGTCATCAATGCGAATGATCAGGTCACCGGCCTGCATACCCGCCCGCTGTGCCGGGGTGTCATCAATCGGCGAAATCACCTTGACGAAGCCATCCTCCATCCCCACCTCGATGCCCAGGCCGCCAAACTCTCCAGTTGTATTGACCTGCAACTCATCGTGAGCCTCTGGCAACAGATAAGCAGAGTGAGGGTCCAAACTGCTAACCATCCCCTGGATTGCATTATTGAGCAGCTCTTTGTCTTCCACCTCTTCAACGTAGCTCTTCTTGATCTTGCTGTAGACCTCACTGAAAGCACGCAGCTCATCGAGCGGCAGTGGCGTGACTGCTCCCTCACTCTTTTCGGCAAAGACGGCACGCTCCACCGCCAGCGATATGCCGAGGATCAGCCCGGTCAACAGGATCAACAGGTCACGTGCTCTGGTCTTCATTCGAGAAATTCCGCTAGATGGGTAAAAAAGTAGATTTTACAGGAAAAACGGCCCCCAGTATCGCCGCCTCCTGCGCGCCAGTCACTGAGGGAAGGTTGCCCTCCTTACCACTCAGGGTCTGACGAGCCAGCCATGCAAAGGCCATCGCCTCCACCCAATCAGGATCCATTCCAACAGCCTCACTGCTGTCTACTTGCCATCCCGGTAGTTGCGCAGCAATTCGCTCCAGCAGATAACCATTATGGGCACCCCCCCCACAAATCCAGAGGGCATGTTCTCCCACTGGCTGCAGCGCAACCGACTCTGCGATGGTGGTTGCGGTTAGCTCTACCAGCGTCGCCGCCACATCTTGCGGAGGTCGCTCCACAGCGCTCAGGTGGGCGTCAAGCCACCTCATGTTGAAGCGCTCTCGCCCCGTGCTCTTCGGTGGTGACTGCTGAAAAAAGGGCTCCTGCTGCATCGTACTCAGCAGCTCTTCTGAAACCACTCCACTACGAGCAAAGGCACCATCACAGTCCATCCGCTCACCACGACAATGGGCCATCCAACCATCGATCAACACATTACCCGGCCCGGTATCAAAGCCAACCACTTTCTCTTCCATAGAAGCGGGCAACAGAGTGACATTGGCCATTCCTCCGATATTGACCACCGCTCCACCTCGGTTCCTCAGAAACCAACGATGATAAGCAGGCGCCAACGGTGCGCCCTGCCCCCCTACCGCCAGATCACGACGGCGAAAATCGGCAACCGTTGTGATCCCTGTCTGCTGGGCAATAATATTGGGATCACCGATCTGCAGGGTAAAAGGGTACCTGGATCCCGGCTCGTGGCGAATGGTCTGGCCGTGACTCCCAATCGCAGCAACCTCATCGACACGAAGGCCTGCCTTCTCCATCACCTCGATTGCCGCTCTGGCAAAGAGCTGGCCCAGCTCCACATCCAATTGCCCCATGCGCTCAATCTCGTTTTCTCCCGCTGCACAGAGCGCAAGGATGCGTCTCCTCAGATCTGAATCGATCGACAGAGAGGCGGTTGCAATACAGCGTGGGGGAAATGGCTCAAAGTCGACAACTGCCGCATCGATCGCATCAATGCTGGTGCCAGACATTAAACCGACATAACACTCACTCATCAGTTAATGCATCCCAGAAATCACCATCCAGTTTCTTCAGCTCAATGGTTTCAACAGTCTGTACCCCAAGATTATATTCATAAAAATATTGGGCTAACTGTATTCCATCAATCAATACCAATTTTGTAGATCCACTCAAATTTGCAACAGCTTCCCGTGCACCTTTTGTATATGCAGAAGTTGTAATGAAAACACCCTTGCTAGATTGAGCAACTGCTAACGCCCCTATAAACTCCTGTACCTCTCTGCTACCCACAGAATTCTCTCTAGCATAACGCTTGGCCTGTATGTGGATTCTCCCCAAGCCGAGAACATCCTCTTTGATAATTCCATCAATGCCCTTGTCATTAGAATATTGTGTCACTTCTGCAGCATCTTTGACTTCACCGCCATAACCCATTTTTTGTAACAGATCGACAACCAATTGCTCAAAAGTGCGTGGCGACTTACTCAGGATGATGGACAATAT
>CAZKCT010000040.1:14104-17582 GCA_964551545.1 uncultured Piscirickettsiaceae bacterium
ATATATTCATTGATCGTATCTGGAGAATTTAGCTTTTCCCTACCCAAATCACTGATCTGATAGAGTCCGCGCTTTGGCCTTTGAACCAGACCAGCCATATTCATATAGCTCAGTGCCCATGTGATTCGATCATAGAAAATTCTGGCATTCCCGGTCTTATATTCCTGAGCCACCTCCCCTTCAGTGAGATTAAAAGCCTTGGCTAAAGGCATTTCAAATTCTCTGATTGGAATCACATCAAACTTCTCCAGTAAACGAAGTACCGGTAACCTGATTTCTTCATGCTTGGGAATAGCCATTCTCAACCCCTAAATGTATGCCAACTATTAATAGTGAACTCTCTCTGAATCATTGAAAGCGCCTGAACCTGCTCCAACAGACAATAGGAAGCCTCTTGATGCTGTTTGGCCGCCGCCTTGTCCAATCCCGCCAAGTTCAATCATCAATTCTGCCGCCGAATTAAACCCGGTATTTCCGTTCCAGAGCATTGAACAGCTCTGCAAAGGTGAGAATAGCCGGTCTCCGTCCTGATGCCTCCCGCACTACGTCCAACAATCCCTCTTCCAATAGACTATTGACCAACTTGTGTGCGGTCGGCTTGGGCAGTTCTGCCCGCTGTGCCAGATCGGCAACGGTAAAGGTGGGGCGGTCAAACAGGGCATCCAGCAGCTGCAGGGAGTACTGGGAGTGGGTGATCTCCCGCAGTTGCTGTTTGGTCACCTCGTAGAGATCCATGATCTCCCGCAAGGTACGCCCATTCTGCTGTGCCTGCTCTACTACTGCCTTGAGGAAGAAGGCACACCAACCACTCCAGTCCCCCTGCTGTGATATGGCTCGCAGACGAGCGTAGTACTCCTCCCGGTGGCTCTCAAGATAGGCAGAGAGGTAGAACATTGGACTGCTCAATCGCCCCTTGCTGTAGAGGAAGAGTGGTATCAGTAGTCGGCCAATACGGCCATTACCATCCTTGAATGGGTGCAGCAACTCAAACTGCGCATGCACCATCGCGGTCTGCACGATGGGGTCGATATCATTCTGCTCAAGATAGTGTTCCCATGCCTGCAGATGATCCATTAGCTGTAATGGGGAGGGCGGAACAAAGGTGGCCTGTTCGATGGGAGAGCCGGGTGCCCCAATCCAGTTTTGATCATTACGAAATTGGCCCGGTTCCTTATTCTGACCTCTGACACTATCCATCAACACCCGATGCATCTCACGAACAAGACTGAGCCGGATGGGGCGGTCTGTAATAGACTCTTTCGCCAGCATCAATGCCTTACGGTAGTTGATGATCTCCAGAATATCGCGGCGCTTCTCTTCGTCATACTCTTGCCCCGCTTCATGCTCCAGCACCTCCTCTACGGTAGCCTGAGTGCCCTCTATCTTGGAGGAGAGTACCGCCTCCTGGTTGGTCAACGGAGAGAGCATGACTGCTGGATTGACCATGCCCATCAACAAACCATCATAACGGGCCAGTGCAGCATTGGCTTCACCAACCAAGGTGAACAACGCCGCTTTATCCAAGCTGCTCACCGGCAATGTTTCTGGAGCGTAGGGCTGCACGTAATTCTCTGTAAGCTACATCTATAAAGAGGTTGTTAATGTCTTACTGTATCAAACTGCCTGAAAAATGATACACAAAAAGTTTTCTGTATCACGATTGATAAACAAGCTGCAGCAGAATGCTCGAATGATGTTGGGCAGTTACTGGCCCCGCCAATCCAATCAGCAATAATCCCTGTGCGTTTTCAGTATTGGTTGCGTCACGATGCCAGTAGTTCTCTTTCGAACTGTTGTGTGCATAGCCACGCATCGACTCAGCAATCTTTTTCAGATCATCAGCCTCAGTGATCGCCACAATCTCTAGGCAATCCTTACCACCCGCCTTGGGAGCTGTGATTGCAGAGGCGGCCATCAAGTTGATGACGGTTTCTATTGTCTGTTGCATCCTTTTGTTCCTGCCTGCAGCAAAGGTGCACTGTTTTTTGGCACCGAGTTGATGGTTATGCGTAATCTCTATAGCCTATCCTCATCAACTGGTTCAATATCAGGCACTTTTGACATCGCTTCCAAGAATGAAGCCTCACTCCCTTTTAATGACCTCTTTTTCAGATAGCTTTCTGTCAACAGTGCTGATATCTTTTCAGCTACAGCAGAAGAAATAAATTGGTTAATTGAAACTCCCTCCTTTTTCACTAATGACTTCACTTCCTCATGCAATGAATCTGGCAACCTTAAACTTAATGCGCTCATTTTAATATTCCTTTTTTCAACAAGAATTCTCGAGGAGTTAATGCTTCAATACCAAATTTACCAATACCTTTAAAGTCTTTTTTATTAAACGTTATAATGTATTCACATTGCGACTCTACAGCTACTTCAAGCACGAGGTCATCTTTTGGGTCTCTCAAAAATGGCCTCCATAAATAAAACACTTTACGGATTTTGGATTTGCTTAGGAGATAATCAAGGATTGCATCAATATCTTCGTTCGACAGCCCTTCAAGCACTCCTTTTCTTTTTGCTACTGACTCATACTCAACAAATAATGGCACTGAAATATTTGGCATATAAATATTGTCAGTTATTGAGATCAACAGCTTATAAGACGCTCCACGCTTCAATCTAAGCGCTGCAATCAGAACATTCGTATCAAGTACAACATTAGCATTCCCCATAACTGGTATTATGGATGATACTGAAAAAATTTCAAGAGGCCACGATAACTATTTGAGGAAGCTTGTTTCCTCAAAGAGATTGCTGCTCTGGTCGGTGTAGCCCCGATGAACCGGGAGAGCGGTGCCTGCCGGGGGAAACGGAAGATACGGGGAGGACGCTATAGAGTAAGAACCGTACTGTTTATGGCCATGCTGTCAGCCATCCAGTCAAACCCCAGGTTCAAAACGATCTACACCCGCATGGTTGCCGCTGGTAAATGTCAACGACCACCGGCTAAAAGCCGGATTAATCGGTACTTCGGCCGATCGCTGTCGCTACACAACTTTAAAATCATCATCTGGTTCTGGCGGGGTCTGATTAGCAATGTGCTCTTTCCATGCTTCATCAGTTACGTTTCCACTCGTGGCAACCCAATAGCCGCGCGCCCATAGATGCTGCCCCCAATACCTTTTCCTCAACTCTCTATACTCTGAAAGTAGCTTATGAGAGCTTTTCCCTTTCAGGTACTGCACTGCCTTGGATACTGATAACTGTGGCCGAATACTGATCAACATATGCACATAATCTCTGTTGATCGATCCTGCATGGATTGTCATCTCCTTGCTTCTCGCTATCTCTCGAAGCAATTCCCTACACCTGTTTCCTACATCACCACCAAGCACCGTATAACGGTACTTGGTGGTCCACACTATGTGGTACTTACAATCCCATACGGTATGACTGCCTCTCTTGTAACTCTCCATTTGTGCATCTTATCAGCTCACCGATCCGTCGCCTAAAGGCGAGGGGTTTACGGATC
>CAZKCT010000041.1:0-16689 GCA_964551545.1 uncultured Piscirickettsiaceae bacterium
TTATTCGATAATCTTAGAAACCACACCAGAACCTACAGTTCGGCCACCCTCACGGATCGCAAAACGTAGACCTTCATCCATCGCAATTGGTGCGATCAGAGTGCCAACGATCTTCAGGTTGTCACCTGGCATCGCCATCTCTGTACCCTCTGGCAGATCTACTGCACCCGTTACGTCTGTAGTACGGAAGTAGAACTGTGGACGGTAGTTGGTAAAGAATGGCGTGTGACGGCCACCCTCTTCCTTGGTCAGTACGTAGATCTCTGCTTCAAACTTGGTGTGCGGGGTGATAGAACCTGGAGCAGCCAGTACCTGACCACGCTCAACTTCTTCACGCTTGGTGCCACGTAGCAGAACGCCGACGTTATCACCGGCTTCGCCCTGGTCCAGCAGTTTGCGGAACATCTCTACACCCGTCACAGTGGTAGTTTCAGTATCTTTGATGCCGACGATCTCGATCTCTTCGCCAACTTTCACGACGCCACGCTCAATAC
The DNA here is from genome assembly GCA_964551545.1 of uncultured Piscirickettsiaceae bacterium. Taxonomy (GTDB): domain Bacteria; phylum Pseudomonadota; class Gammaproteobacteria; genus Thiopontia. The sequence goes on from CAZKCT010000041.1 coordinate 495, forward strand.
GACCGGTCACGACGGTACCACGACCAGAAATTGAGAATACGTCCTCGATCGGCATAATGAAGTCACCGTCGATTGCACGCTCTGGCTCTGGGAAGTAGCTGTCCATCGCTTCTGTAAGCTTGACGATGGATGGGGCACCGATGTCGCTGGTGTCGCCTTCCAGTGCCTTCAGGGCAGAACCTGTGACAATTGGCGTGTCGTCACCTGGGAAGTCGTACTCGTCAAGAAGTTCACGCACTTCCATCTCAACCAGCTCAAGCAGCTCTTCGTCGTCAACCTGATCCGCCTTGTTGAGGTATACGATGATGTATGGAACACCAACCTGACGGGACAGCAGAATGTGCTCACGCGTCTGTGGCATGGGGCCGTCTGCTGCAGAGCAGACCAGAATCGCGCCGTCCATCTGCGCCGCGCCGGTAATCATGTTCTTGACGTAGTCGGCGTGTCCCGGGCAGTCTACGTGCGCGTAGTGACGGTTGTCTGTCTCATACTCTACGTGTGCCGTTGCAATGGTGATTCCACGCTCACGCTCTTCTGGAGCGTTATCGATGTCTGCGTAATCCTTGAACTCGCCACCCTGTGCTTCGGCCATTACCTTGGTAATCGCTGCTGTCAGTGTAGTCTTACCGTGGTCTACGTGACCAATCGTACCTACGTTTACGTGCGGTTTCGTTCTCTCAAACTTTTCCTTAGACATCGTCTTATCCTCTTACTTTTACTTGGCCTGCATCTTGACCTGAAAAATCTTTAAAAATCGCTTCTCTGAAACTCAGCTGTTCTTCTTGATGACAGCGTCAGCAATACTTGCTGGTGCCTCAGCATACTTCTCAAACTCCATGGAGTAGGTTGCACGACCCTGTGTAGCCGAACGCAGGTCGGTTGCATAACCAAACATCTCGGAGAGCGGTACAGTCGCAGCAATCATCTTGCCTGCCGGGGAATCCTCCATCCCTGCCACCATGCCACGACGACGATTGAGGTCGCCCATTACATCACCCATGTAATCCTCTGGAGTCACAACATCAACCTTCATCATTGGCTCAAGCAGCACTGGATCAGCATTCAGCGCACCCTGCTTGAAGGCCATAGAGCCAGCAACCTTAAATGCCAACTCATTGGAGTCCACTTCATGGTAGGAGCCGTCATACAGCGTGACCTTACAATCCTCAATTGGATAGCCAGCCATCACACCGTTCTTCATCTGCTCCTGAATACCCTTGTCTACCGCAGGAATGTACTCTTTCGGTACTGCACCACCCACGATCTCATTGACGAACTCGTAACCAGCGCCCGCTTTCTGTGGCTCAATCCGGATCCAGACATGACCAAACTGACCACGACCACCAGACTGACGAACAAACTTGCCTTCCTGTTCGATAGTCTTGCGGATCGTCTCACGATAAGCCACCTGAGGTGCACCTACGGCAGCCTCAACGTTGAACTCACGCATCATACGATCAACAATGATCTCAAGGTGAAGCTCACCCATACCGGAGATAATCGTCTGACCAGACTCCTCGTCTGTATGCACACGGAAAGAAGGATCTTCCTGTGCCAGCTTAGAGAGCGCGATACCCATTTTCTCTTGGTCAGCCTTTGACTTCGGCTCTACCGCAACAGAGATTACTGGCTCAGGGAACTCCATACGCTCCAGGATAATCTTGTTATCAATTGCGCTCAGCGTATCACCCGTTGTTACATCTTTAAGACCGATGGCCGCCGCGATATCACCCGCGCGAACCTCTTTAATCTCTTCACGGTCATTGGAGTGCATCTGAACAATACGTCCAATACGCTCTTTCTTACCCTTCACTGTGTTGTAACAGAAGTCACCGGAGTTAATCACGCCGGAGTAGACACGGAAGAAGGTCAATGTACCCACAAATGGGTCGGTCGCAATCTTGAATGCCAGCGCAGAGAATGGCTCGTCATCAGAGGATGGGCGATCCGCCTCACTACCATCTTCCAGCTCACCTGTAATTGCAGGCACATCCAGCGGGGATGGCATGTAGTAGATCACTGCATCCAACATCGCCTGCACACCCTTGTTCTTGAATGCAGAACCACACATCATCGGAACAATCTCGTTCGCCAGCGTCTGAATACGGATACCCTCACGGATCTCGTCTTCTGTCAGCTCACCCTCTTCGAGATACTTCTCCATCAACTCTTCGTTGGCCTCTGCAGCAGACTCGACCATCTGCTCACGCAGCTCGTCGCACGTATCTTGAAGTTCTGCTGGAATATCCTTGGCTTCATAGGTCATCCCCATGTCGTCCTCATTCCAGTAGATCGCCTTCATGCGGACCAGATCAACAACACCCTTGAACTCATCCTCAGCACCAATATTCATCTGAATCGGCACCGCATTCGCACCCAGACGCTCCTTAACCTGCTCAACAACACGCAGGAAGTCTGCACCTGAACGGTCCATCTTGTTCACAAAACCAATACGGGGTACGCCGTACTTGTTGGCCTGACGCCATACTGTCTCAGACTGTGGCTCAACACCACCAACCGCACAGAATACTGCGCAAGCGCCATCCAGTACACGCAGTGAACGCTCCACCTCAATGGTGAAATCCACATGTCCCGGGGTATCAATAATGTTTACACGGTGCTGATCAAACTGCTGATCCATGCCCTGCCAGAAAGAGGTCGTTGCAGCAGAGGTAATGGTAATACCACGCTCCTGCTCCTGCTCCATCCAGTCCATCGTCGCCGCACCATCATGCACCTCACCAATCTTGTGAGAAAGACCAGTGTAAAAAAGGATACGCTCGGTCGTTGTAGTCTTACCTGCATCAATGTGCGCCATGATTCCGAGGTTACGGTAACGCTTCAATGGTGTTTGACGTGCCATTTCTTTTAATCCGTGTCTGTTAAAGAGCTAAAGTGAAAAAGGAACCACTACCAGCGGAAGTGTGAGAACGCCTTGTTGGCTTCCGCCATACGGTGCGTATCTTCTCTCTTCTTGACTGCAGAACCACGGCTCTCGACCGCATCCATGATCTCACCTGCCAAACGCAGACCCATGGTCTTCTCACCGCGCTTACGCGCAGACTCAACCAACCAGCGCATGCCGAGCGCTACACGACGCTCAGGGCGAACCTCGATGGGCACCTGGTAAGTAGAACCACCTACACGACGTGATTTCACCTCAACCTTAGGGCCAATGTTGTCCAGCGCACTAAACAGAGTCTCAACTGGATCACTACTGCCACGTTCTTCAACCAGATCCAGCGCGCCATAGACAATCTTCTCGGCGACAGACTTTTTGCCATCTTTCATGATGACATTTACAAATTTGGTCAATTGCTCATTCCCGAACTTAGGATCTGGCAATACGGTACGCTTAGGGGCTCTATTTCTTCTAGACATCTGTTTTCTCGAACTCTAAATTTTTCAGCCGATAGGAATGGATCAGTTAGCTCTTAGGCTTCTTCGCACCGTACTTGGAGCGACCTTGACGACGCGACTCAACACCCGTGGTATCAAGACTGCCGCGAACGACGTGATAACGAACACCCGGCAAATCTTTCACACGACCGCCGCGAATCAGAACAACAGAGTGCTCCTGGAGGTTATGGCCTTCACCACCAATGTAGGAGGTCACTTCCATGCTGTTCGTCAAACGAACACGAGCCACCTTTCTCATCGCTGAGTTTGGCTTCTTTGGAGTTGTGGTGTAGACGCGAGTACAGACCCCACGTTTCTGTGGGCAGGCATCCAATGCAGGAACCTTGCTCTTCTCTTTCTGAACTTTGCGTGGTTTTCTAACCAACTGATTAATCGTTGCCATCGTTCTCTATCTTTTGCTAAATCCATGGTCTGCCCGATAGACCTCTTAGGAACGCCTAATCAGTGTTAAAGAGCAGATCAAAAAGCGACAAAAAAGATCGACCCCGATTTGGTTGGAGACGATCTTCATCGATTTTGTTTCGGCAGACCCGGCCATCTACCTACTCATTACTACATTTTGCCGGTTTACGATCTGGGCAATCAGCCCTTCCTCGTAATCAGGAAGGCGAATTTTAGGGACCTGTCATAAAAGTGTCAAGCGCTTTTACCCATTTTTCCCAAAAGAATTCTTCATCAACCAACAGCCAGGAGGAAAGTCCAGCCCAATCAATCAGAAATGGACCAGACATCCCCCTCACTCACTACTCCGCAGCGCTCTCCGTCGAGGCATCTTCAGCCACAACAGCCTGTTCCTCAACAACGACCTCTTCAGGTACAGCCTTGAGGATCTCTGCATCAGCAAAGAGGCCTCGACGCTGACGACGCTGCTTATGATAAGCCAGCCCCGTACCTGCAGGAATCAGACGACCCACAATCACGTTCTCCTTCAGGCCGCGCAGATCATCGCTCTTACCGGTGACCGAGGCCTCGGTAAGTACACGGGTTGTCTCCTGGAACGAGGCAGCAGAGACGAAGGAGTCCGTTGCCAGCGACGCCTTGGTGATACCCAGCAGCACATCTTCGTAGGAGCATGGCATCTTGCCCAGCCCTGTCACGCGATCATTCTCGTCCAGCATCCGCGCACGCTCAACCTGCTCACCCTGCAGGAACTTGGTATCACCAGGATGGATAATGACCACACGACGCAGCATCTGGCGAACAATACATTCGATATGCTTGTCGTTAATGCCCACACCCTGCAGACGATAGACGTCTTGCACTTCGTTGGTGATATAACGGGCCAGCTCCGGGATTCCCTTGAGTCGCAAGATATCGTGCGGATCTGGCGCACCATCAACAATCACCTCACCCTTCTCCACATGCTCACCCTCGAAGACGGTGACATGACGGAACTTGGGAATCAGGGTCTCGGTCTGCTCACCATCTTCACCGACGATGACCACACGCTGCTTGCCCTTGGTCTCCTTTCCGAAGGTGATGGTACCGGTCTGCTCTGCCATAACCGCTGGCTCTTTTGGCTTACGTGCCTCAAACAGATCCGCTACGCGCGGCAGACCACCCGTGATATCACGAGTCTTACCTGCTTCCTGCGGAATTCGAGCCAGTACATCACCAACACCAATTGCAGCACCATCCTCAACGGTCACAATTGCACCCGCAGGGAGGAAATACTGTGCTGGCACGCTGGTACCAGGAATCATGATCTCCTGTCCGCTCTCATCCACCAACATGATCATTGGACGGAGGTCACGATTACCAACCACCTCTTCATGCTGCTCACCCTTACCATCAGTCACCATGACCGTCTGATCACCCACAGCACGCTGTTTGGCATCGGTCACCACAACACTGGTCAGACCCGTCACATCGTCAGTCTCCTTACGGAAAGAGACGCCATCAACAAAGTAGTTAAAGCGAATACTACCCGCCACCTCTGTCACGACGGGGTGGGTGTGTGGGTCCCAAGTGACAACACTCTGCCCAGCCTCTACGCTATCGCCTTCATTAACGGCAATTTCTGCACCATAAGGAATCTTGTAACGCTCACGCTCACGGCCAGACTCATCAACCACCGCAATCTCACCAGAACGGGAGACTGCCACTTGGTGACCCTGTGCATGGACCACGGAACGGACGTTATGCAGATGCGCGGTACCTGTATTATTTACATCAACACTGTTATCTGCCGCCGCACGCGATGCCGCACCACCAATATGGAAAGTACGCATCGTCAGCTGCGTACCCGGCTCACCAATCGACTGCGCTGCGATTACACCAACCGCCTCACCCTGACTGATCAGATCACCACGTGCGAGGTCACGACCATAACACTCTGCACAGACACCATCACGGGTCTCACAGGTGATGATCGAACGCACACGCATCTGGTCGATACTGTTGCCTTCCAACAGGTCGGCCATCTTCTCATCAATCAAAGTATTGACCGGAATAACCAGCTCATCCGTGCCTGGTTTCATCACATTCTCAGCCGTCACACGACCAAGAACGCGCTCACGCAATGACTCGATAACGTCACCACCCTCGATCAGGGTCTGCATCAACACACCATCCGTAGTGCCACAATCTTCTTCGGTCACCACCAGATCCTGCGATACGTCTACCAGACGACGGGTTAGGTAACCGGAATTTGCCGTCTTCAGTGCGGTATCGGCCAGGCCTTTACGAGCACCGTGGGTCGAGATGAAATACTGCAGTACGTTCAGACCTTCACGGAAGTTTGCTGTAATTGGCGTCTCAATGATCGAACCATCTGGTTTCGCCATCAGACCACGCATACCGGCCAACTGACGAATCTGAGCGGCAGAACCACGAGCACCCGAATCGGCCATCATGAAGATGGAGTTGAAAGAGTCTTGTGAAACGGTATTACCTTCACTATCGACCACATCCTCGCTACCGATCTTGTCCATCATCGCCTTCGCCACTTGATCATTGGCATGCGTCCAGATGTCGACCACTTTGTTATAGCGCTCGCCATTGGTCACCAGACCACTGGCGTACTGATCCTGAATCTCTTTCACCTCACCTTCTGCTTCAGCCAGGATTTTTGCCTTATCTTCAGGGATGATCATATCATCCGCACCGAAGGAGACTCCCGCCTTGGTAGAGTTGGCAAATCCGGCATACATCAGCTTGTCGGCAAAGACCACCGTGGTCTTCAGACCCAATGTACGGTAACAGACATCCACCAGACCCGAGACCACACGCTTGGTCAGGGTCTTGTTGATCTCCTCAAATGGAAGTCCCTCAGGGAGAATCTCGGAGAGCAACGCACGACCCACTGTGGTTTCTACGCGCTGCGTTACACGCTCCAACTCACCCGCTTCGGTGATTGAGCTGTCATTGAGGCGAACCTGTATCTTGGCATGAATATCAACGATATTGCTGTCGTAAGCACGACGCACCTCATTGACATCCGCAAACAGCATCCCCTCTCCCTTAGCGTTGATCCGCTCACGGGTCATATAGTAGAGGCCCAATACCACGTCCTGCGTTGGGACAATGATGGGTTCACCGTTTGCAGGGTGCAATACATTATTACTGGCCAGCATCAGGGTACGTGCTTCCAACTGCGCCTCAATGGAGAGTGGTACGTGTACCGCCATCTGGTCGCCATCGAAGTCGGCGTTGAATGCGGTACAGACCAGTGGATGCAGCTGAATCGCCTTCCCCTCAATCAGTACCGGCTCAAAGGCCTGAATACCCAAACGGTGCAGTGTAGGTGCACGGTTAAGCATGACAGGGTGCTCACGAATCACCTCATCAAGGATGTCCCAAACAACCGGCTCTTCACGCTCCACCATCTTCTTCGCCGCCTTGATGGTGGTCGCCAGACCACGCAGCTGCAGCTTACCGAAGATAAAGGGCTTGAACAGCTCTAGCGCCATCGCTTTTGGCAGACCACACTGGTGCAGTTTCAGGGTAGGACCCACCACGATGACCGAACGGCCCGAGTAGTCGACACGCTTACCCAACAGATTTTGACGGAAACGGCCTTGCTTACCCTTGATCATGTCGGCCAGCGACTTCAGTGGGCGCTTGTTAGTGCCCGTCACCGCACGGCCACGGCGACCATTATCGAGCAGCGCATCGACAGATTCCTGCAGCATACGCTTCTCGTTACGAACAATAATGTCTGGTGCAGCCAGATCCAATAGGCGCTTCAGACGATTATTACGATTGATGACACGGCGATAGAGGTCATTGAGATCAGAAGTTGCAAAACGACCGCCCTCTAGCGGTACCAGTGGGCGCAGCTCGGGCGGCAACACAGGCAACACGCGCAGCAACATCCACTCAGGCTTGTTGCCAGACTCAAGGAAGCCCTCAATCAATTTCAGACGTTTGGAGAGTTTCTTGGTCTTCGCCTCGGAACGGGTCGCAGCCAGATCCTCACGCAGCTGGGCAGAGATTACCTGCAGATCCATACCACGAATCAGCTGATCAATCGCCTCAGCTCCCATGCGAGCATCAAACTCATCACCCCACTCTTCAATCGCATCCAGGTACTGATCATCAGTCAGCAGCTGACCACGCTCCAGATCAGTCAGACCTGGCTCGATCACGATAAATGACTCGAAGTAGAGGACACGTTCGATGTTTTTCAGCGAGATATCCAACAGCATACCGAGACGGGAAGGCAGCGAACGTAGATACCAGATATGCGCCACTGGGCTTGCCAGATCAATATGGCCCATGCGCTCACGACGCACCTTGGATAGTGTGACCTCAACGCCACACTTCTCACAGACCACGCCACGATGCTTCAGGCGCTTGTACTTTCCACAAAGGCATTCGTAATCTTTAACCGGGCCAAAGATCTTGGCACAGAAAAGGCCGTCACGCTCTGGCTTGAAGGTACGATAGTTGATGGTCTCCGGCTTCTTGACCTCACCGTAGGACCAGGAACGAATCTTCTCAGGGGCTGCCAAACCAATTCGAATGGCATCGAAATCCTCAGTCTCCTGCTGAGCTTTCAAAAAATTGAGTAGGTCTTTCATTCTTTCTTCTCTCCTAATTGAACGGATGAACGTTGCGCGACGCGCTTAGTCCACCTGCTCCAGGTCAATATCAATCGCCAGTGAACGGATCTCTTTCAACAATACGTTGAATGATTCCGGCATCCCTGCCTCGATCCGATGATCGCCATCGACAATATTTTTGTACATGCGGGTACGGCCAGAGACATCATCCGACTTCACAGTAAGCATCTCCTGAAGGACATGCGCTGCACCATAAGCCTCCAGTGCCCAGACCTCCATCTCACCGAAGCGCTGTCCACCAAACTGCGCCTTACCACCCAGCGGCTGCTGCGTGACCAGACTGTATGGCCCCGTTGAACGGGCATGCATCTTGTCTGCCACCAAGTGGTTGAGTTTGATGATATGCATGACACCAACTGTAACCGGACGATCAAAGGTCTCACCCGTACGCCCATCATAGAGCACCGTCTGACCACTCTCTGGCAGATCAGCCAGCTTGAGCATGCGCTTGATCTCCTTTTCATGAGCACCATCAAACGCAGGAGTAGCCATTGGCACACCGCCGCGCAGATTGCCTGCCATCTCCATCAACTCATCGTCACTAAAGGCATCAAGGTCCTCTTGCTTACCACTGTCGTTGTAAACCTCATTGAGGAAGGTACGCATCTCTTTCACACCGGCATCACGATCCAACATACCGCCGATCTTGATGCCAAGCCCCTTGGCAGCCCATCCCAGATGAACCTCAAGTACCTGCCCAATATTCATACGTGAAGGTACACCCAGAGGATTCAACACGATATCAACTGGCGTGCCGTCATCACGGTGCGGCATATCCTCAACCGGCACAATGCGGGAGATGACACCCTTGTTTCCGTGACGGCCTGCCATCTTGTCACCCGGCTGGATGCGACGTTTGACCGCAACATAGACCTTAACCATCTTCTGCACGCCAGGAGCGAGGTCATCACCACCGGTGATCTTGCCCTTCTTCTCCTCATAGATAGTCTCAATCTCCTCACGCTGTTGCTTCAGCTGCACATGAGAGAGCTCCAACTGCTCGTTGACCTCTTCGTTACGCATACGGAGCTCGAACCACTTCTCGCGCCCCAGATCCTTGAGGTAGGTCTTGGTGACCTTGTCGCCAGACTTGATATTTCCTGGGCCACCATCGGCCACTTTACCGGTCAGCAGCTTCTCAAGACGCTGGAAGATATCCTCTTCGATAATGCCCTGACGAGAGTTGAGATCCTTACGAACCGCATCCAGCTCCAGCTGCTCAATATCGAGAGAGCGCTTGTCTTTCTTGATGCCGTCTCGAGTAAAGACACGAACATCGACCACAGTACCAGCCATAGAGGATTTGGCACGCAGCGAGGTATCTTTTACATCGGACGCCTTCTCACCGAAGATTGCACGCAACAGCTTCTCTTCTGGCGTCAGCTGGGTCTCGCCCTTCGGCGTCACCTTACCGACCAGAATGTCACCTGGCTGAACCTCTGCACCGATATAGACGATACCGGACTCATCCAGACGCCCCAGTGCGGACTCACCCACATTCGGGATATCTGCAGTGATCTCTTCTGGCCCAAGCTTGGTATCACGCGCCATACAGGTGAGCTCTTCGATATGGATCGTGGTGTAACGATCCTCTTCGACCACACGCTCAGAGATGAGGATGGAATCCTCAAAGTTGTAACCATTCCACGGCATGAAGGCAACGGTCAGGTTCTGACCCAGTGCCAACTCACCCATATCGGTAGAGGGGCCATCGGCCAGCACATCACCACGTGCAATCAGGTCACCTGGCTTCACCAGTGGACGCTGGTTGATACAGGTGTTCTGGTTGGAACGGGTGTACTTGGTCATGTTGTAGATATCTACACCGGACTCGCCCGCTGCGGTCTCATCATCATTCACTCGAACAACGACACGGCCGCCGTCGACAAAATCAACCACACCGCCACGCTTGGCAACGACCGCAACACCGGAGTCCACCGCCACATCACGCTCAATACCCGTACCGACCAGCGGCTTCTCAGCACGCATGGTTGGGACCGCCTGACGCTGCATGTTGGCACCCATCAGTGCGCGGTTTGCATCATCGTGCTCAAGGAACGGAATCAATGATGCTGCCACAGAGACGATCTGACGTGGAGAGATATCCATGTACTCGATCAGCTCTGGACCGACCATCGTGGTCTCATTCTGATGACGACAAGGAAGTAGGTCATCGGTCAGCTGCCCCTTCTTGTCAGTATTTGCACTCGCCTGTGCGATATGGAAGTTGATCTCATCGTAAGCGGAGAGGTAGACCACCTCATCCGTCACCTGACCATCATTCACTTTACGATAAGGCGTCTCCAGGAAGCCATACTCGTTGGTACGGGCATAGACCGCCAAGGTGTTGATCAGACCAATATTTGGACCTTCCGGGGTCTCAATTGGGCAGACACGACCATAGTGTGTTGGGTGCACGTCACGCACCTCAAAGCCAGCACGCTCACGGGTCAGACCACCAGGGCCCAATGCCGAGATACGACGCTTGTGGGTCACCTCAGAGAGTGGGTTGACCTGATCCATAAACTGCGAAAGCTGACTGGAGCCAAAGAACTCTTTGATTGCTGCAGAGATCGGTTTGGCATTAATCAGCTCCTGTGGCATCAGCCCATCAGACTCTGCCAGATTGAGACGCTCTTTCACTGCACGCTCAACACGCACCAGACCAATACGGAACTGATTCTCTGCCATCTCGCCAACACTACGGATACGGCGATTTCCGAGATTATCGATATCATCGACAACACCACGACCATCTTTGATATCGATCAAGGTCTTCAGCACGTCAACGATATCGTCGTTCGACAGCGTCCCTTCACCGGTCAGCTCCTCGCGAGAGAGACGGCGGTTAAACTTCATCCGCCCTACAGCCGAGAGATCATAACGATCCATTGTAAAGAAGAGGCTGTGGAATAGGTTCTCTGCAGAATCCTGCGTGGGTGGCTCACCCGGACGCATCATCCGATAGATCTCCACCTGCGCTTCCAGCTGGCTTGCCGTGGAGTCATTACGCAGCGTCTGGGAGAGGTAGTCTCCTCGGTCCAGCTCGTTGGCATAGAGTGTTGTAAACTCCTCCGCACCGGATTGCTGGATCTGCTCCAGCAACTCCTCAGTGATCTCATCATTGGCTGAGGCGATCAGCTCACCTGTCTCCGTATCGATCAGATCCTCACCCAATGCACGCCCAACCAAGAACTCTGCAGGCACCTCCAACGTCGTAACACCCGCCTTCTCCATCTCACGGATATGGCGTGCAGTAATCCGGCGACCAGATTCCACCAGCACTTTCTTGCCTGCCTTGATATCAAAGCTTGCAACCTCGCCACGCAGACGCTCTGGAATCACCTCATAGCTGAGCTCTTCACCCTTGCTGAAGAAACGATCCATCTCAAAGAACTGATCAAGCATCTCCTTGGTGGAGAAACCTAGCGCACGCAACAGAACGGTTGCAGGCAGTTTTCTACGACGGTCAATACGAACGTACATCAGATCCTTGTGATCAAACTCGAAGTCAAGCCAAGAGCCACGGTAAGGAATAACGCGCGCAGAGAAAAGGAGCTTCCCTGAAGAGTGGGTCTTACCCTTATCATGCTCAAAGAAGACACCTGGAGAACGGTGGAGCTGCGAGACAATGACACGCTCTGTGCCATTTACCACAAAGGTACCGTTATCGGTCATCAATGGGATATCTCCCATATAGACCTCTTGCTCCTTGATGTCCTTGACCACTTTGGTCTTGGAGGTCTTGTCATAGATGATCAAGCGCACTTTGACTCGCAGTGGCGCTGCATAGGTCATGCCGCGCTGCTGACACTCTTTGACATCAAAGGCCGGGGTTCCAAGACGGTAGCTGACATACTCCAGTGCCGCGTTGCCAGAATAGGCCTCGATCGGGAAGATGGAGTGGAATGCCGCCTCAAGACCGCTACTCTTCCGGTCGTCTGCAGCAACTCCCATCTGCAGGAAGTCACGGAACGAATCCAGCTGAATCGCCAACAGGTAAGGAACCTCCATTACATCTGGACGTTTACCAAAGCTCTTGCGAATTCTTTTCTTCTCAGTGAAAGCGTATGCCATTGGAACCCTCTAAATTATCAAAACATGTCGTGACTCGGACAAAAACAGAACCCAAGCCACTGAATCTTATTGTTCGCTACTGGTGCAGAATTCTCTGCTCCAACAGCGCAAAAAGGCCGGCGACAAAATGTCGCCAGCCAGATCGCAATGATGCGATTGAGCTGTTGAGTTCAGCTTACTTGATCTCAACAGTTGCGCCAGCCTCTTCGAGGTCCTTCTTCAGCGCCTCAGCCTCATCCTTGTTAACCGCTTCCTTCAGAGGAGCAGGTGCGGACTCAACCAGAGCCTTCGCTTCCTTCAGGCCCAGACCTGTTGCTGCACGGACTGCCTTGATCACGCCAACCTTGTTGTCGCCGAATCCAGCCAGAACGACGTCAAACTCAGTCTGCTCTTCAGCCGCACCGCCAGCATCACCACCCGCTGGAGCTGCTGCAACGGCTACCGCTGCTGCTGCAGATACGCCGAACTTCTCTTCCATATCAGAGATCAGCTCAACAACTTCCATTACGCTCATGTTGGAAATGGCTTCCAGGATATCGTCTTTTGTTACTGCCATTTTAGTTACTCCTAAAAAAATAAAATTACTGTTGTGTCTTACGACAATACTTTACGTCTCACCACAAAATTGTGATGGCTCAATCGTTGTTACGCTGCCTCTTTCGCATCACGTACTGCAGCAACAGTACGAACCAGCTTGCTATGTGGCTCAGCCAGAGTACGTACAAACTTCTCAACTGGTGCTTTCATCACGCTCATCAACATAGAGATGGCCTGATCACGAGTCGGCAAGTTAGCAACGGCACCCAGCTGGGAAGCATCCAACAAAGAATCACCCAAGGAGAGCGCTTTGACCACCAGCTTGTCATGATCCTTAGAAAAGGCTTTCATGACTCGTGCCGCACCACCTGGATCTTCCTGTGAGAAGCCCAGAATCATCGGCCCAACCAGTGCATCGTTCATGCATGCATAGCCAGTATCTTCAAAAGCACGGCGTGCCAGAGAGTTCTTCACCACTCTGATCTTCACACCGGCTTCGCGAGATTTGACACGCAGCTCGGTCAGCTCTTCCACGGTGAGTCCACGATACTCAGCCGCAACAACGGAGAGTGCAGAGGCTGCAACTTCATTAACCTCTGTGACGACGGCTTTCTTCTGTTCAAGATTCAATGCCACGTACTTTTCTCCTAACAACAGGGACTGGGAAAACCCATCCCTTCGCGCAAAATGCGCATTCAGGCTCACTGCAAAACAGCTACAGTTCACCCACCCACGGCACAACAGAATTTCTGAGCACCGTCTGCGCTGGTATCGCAACTGCGAACATTAAACCTCGTGTTTTCATCGAGGCACCAGCGGTCTTTGACGACTGCTGACCCAAACCGGCATCAACAGTGCAAAGTTCTTTATAAAAACCTTATTTGGTTTCGAGTGTTCCCTGATCCAGAACGATCCCAGGTCCCATAGTCGTTGAGACTGTGATCTTCTTCAGGTAGACGCCCTTCGCAGAGCTTGGTTTCTTCTTATTCAGGTCTGCCAGCAGCGCTTGTAGATTGCCAACCAGCTGATCTGCCGAGAAGTTTGCCTTACCGATGGAAGCATGAATGATGCCTCCCTTGTCGGTACGGTAGCGTACCTGACCAGATTTTGCGTTCTTCACCGCGCCAGCAACGTCTGGAGAGACAGTTCCCACTTTAGGGTTTGGCATCAGTCCGCGAGGACCAAGAATCTGGCCCAGCTTACCCACCACGCCCATCGCATCTGGAGAGGCAATCACAACATCAAAGTTGAGATCTCCACCCTTGATGCTTTCTGCGAGATCGTCCATACCAATCACATCGGCTCCAGCCTCTTTCGCGGCATCTGCATTGGCACCCTGGGTAAATACCGCAACCCGTACGCTCTTGCCAGTACCATTTGGAAGGACCGTAGAACCACGGACCACTTGGTCTGATTTGCGAGGATCGACCCCCAGATTGATACTGACATCGACCGACTCATCAAATTTTACTTTGGAGAGTTCACTCAACAGATTGAAGGCCTCAGCCGGATCATACTGCTTTCCTGTCTCAATTTTCTCGGCAAACAATTTTGCACGTTTTGTCATCTTCGCCATGATTAACCCTCCACATTCAGGCCCATGCTACGCGCACTGCCTGCAATGATTTGAACAGCCGCATCAAGGTCGTTCGCGTTAAGATCAGCCATCTTGATGTTCGCAATTTCTTCCAACTGCGCACGGGTCACGGTGCCTACCTTTTTCATATTGGGCTCGCCGCTACCGGACTTGATGCCTGCCGCCTTCTTCAACAAAATCGAAGCGGGTGGGGTCTTGGTGATGTAAGTAAAGCTGCGATCACTATAAACGGTGATCACAACCGGAACAGGCATCCCCTGCTCCAAGCTCTGTGTCGCCGCATTGAACGCCTTACAGAACTCCATGATATTTACGCCATGCTGACCCAACGCAGGGCCAACGGGTGGACTTGGATTTGCCTGACCTGCAGGAACCTGCAGTTTGATATAGGCCTCAATCTTCTTTGCCATGTTATTACTCCTGGTTGGGTCCTAACGCCACTGGGTCAATAACCAGCCGGCTCCCCGTTCACACACCACACCGCCTTTGGCATAAGACAGTGCGTTAAAAAATATTACCCCTTGGCCACCTGACCAAAGTCGAGCTCAACCGGTGTAGAGCGGCCAAACACCTGAACCGATACCGTGAGCTTGTTCTTCTCGTAGTTTACCTCTTCCACGACACCATTGAAGTCGGCGAATGGACCATCGATCACACGCACCATCTCGCCTGCCTCGTAGAGCACCTTCGGACGCGGCTTCTCGATACCATCCTGGATTCGCTGCAGAATATTCTCTGCCTCCCGGTCCGTAATCGGCGCCGGGCGATCCACAGTACCGCCAATGAACCCCATGACTTTAGGTACATCCTTCACCAGATGCCACGCACTATCGTTCATATCCATCTGAACCAAAACATAGCCGGGGAAGAATTTACGCTCACTCTTGCGCTTCTTGCCATCAGGGCGCATCTCTACCACTTCTTCACTAGGGATCAGGATCTCACCAAAGGAGTCCTCCATCCCTTCACGCTCAATGCGCTCTTGAAGTGAACGGGCCGCCTGGTGCTCAAAACCGGAATAGGCGTGTACCACATACCATCTCATTGTCATGATCGATTACCCTCCCGTGAATACCTTAACTGCCCAGACCAACCCCATATCGAGGAGCCATAGCAAAATACCAACAATTACCACCATCACCACCACCATCAGTGTGGTTTGCGTGGTCTCTTTGCGGGTCGGCCAGACCACCTTCCGGGCCTCGGTTCGAGCACCACCAACAAAGCCCCAGGCCGCGTGGCCAGTCTCTGTCTGCAGTGCGATTGCAGCACTCACGCCCACAATTACCAACAACCCCAAGGTACGCATCAGAGTGGAGTAGTCAGACAACAGATAAAACGCCGCCATCCCCGCCATGAGGACCAGAAACGCTACCGTCAATTTAATCTTGTCTGCCATTCGTTCTCTGTCTGCTTAACAAAACTGTTTTTGTATAACTACCGAATAAATGGCAGGCCAGGAGGGAATCGAACCCCCAACCTGCGGTTTTGGAGACCG
>CAZKCT010000042.1:0-14372 GCA_964551545.1 uncultured Piscirickettsiaceae bacterium
GTTCTTCTAACATGGAAGCTGACATGGACGCTGCTGAGAATGCTCGCATGAACGGTACTACTGATCTGCGCACTGAGAACACTCCTGCTTACTACCCAGCTCCAGTAGCTAAGTAAGACCAGAAGTTCTGTTCTACAGAGAAGCCCTGCACGTTATGTGTGGGGCTTTTTTGTTTGGCCGTACGATGATGTCAGAATAAATATTTGATTATTCAATAATGTTGTAGTATAATGGTCTGCGTGTTTACGATTATTAGGTTCATTTCAGGAGATTGATGATGAAAAAGATTGCATTTTCCATGGCTGCTGCGGCAGTAATGATGGTCAGCAGCGTTGCAAACGCTGGATGGTTTGGTGGTAGTAACAACAGCTGGAACGATTATTATGATGATAATGATTGGCCAGAGTGGACTCCAATGTATTGGATGGAAGAGATGATGGATGAGTGGGATAACGATGATGACGACCATCGCTATGGTGGTTATGGCTACGCGCCACGTTATGGTTATGCTCCAGCGCCATACTACCCTGCGCCAGCAGTTGCTCCACGTGCTCCAGCACCTGAGGCTCCAGCTGCACAGTAAGTAGTCAGTAGTATTTGAGTGAAAAAGAGCCGGCTAGGGAAACCTGGTCGGCTTTTTGTGTTTGGAGGATTGTTATAGGAAAGTTTTAGTATCAGCTGGGAGCAATATACGTATTTCTACGTATATCTATTTTTAGTCCAAATCATAGAATATCCACTCTCAGAAAGGAGGAGATTTTATGAAAACAGAGGACTTACCGAGTGGTGTAGAGGAGTTGAATGATCTATCTGCCGCAATGCAGGCGATCAGCCACCCAACACGGTTGAAAATTCTTGGGGCGATTGGCTCTGGAGAAAAGATTGTGACCAATATTCTGGAGGAGGTGGGAACCACCCAAAGCAATGTCTCTCAGCATGTTGAGGTGCTGCGTAAAGCGGGGATTGTTCAGTCGCGCCGGGTGCATAACCGAGTCTACTGCTCTGTGACTAGCTCAGATATTTTTAGTGTGATCTCACGAGTCAAAGAGTGTTTCTGTAGTGATCGTGAGAAGGGCATGCCCTATCGGCTGGTTGCCTGAGCAAAGAGAATTCCACGGGGGAAGAGAGTGATGAAGAGGGGAGGAGTGAGTGTCGTAATTCTGCTGCTTTCGGCCATGGGGTCGAGTAGTCAGGCGGCATTTGATAGCGAGGCGAGTCGACTGTTCTGGCAGGAGGCGTCGAAGGATCGAGCACACGCAAAGGCCGGTTTTGCGCTCTGGAGGGAGCGGGACGCTGGTCAGCGTGAGCAGTTCCAAAAGCGTATTCAGACTGAGCTAGAGCAGCAAAAAGAGCGTTCAGGTCGTTGGTGGGGTTCACGTAAGGCACTTTATGCGACTGATAAGAAGCGCTTTCAGCAGAGAAAAGTAGATTGGGAACAGCAGACTCTGGCTGCGCGTAACGCCTTTCACCAAGAATTTGAGCAGCGCCTGAGACAGCGTGAGCAGAAAAGGAGATCCTTGCTGCGTTAATGGTTCAAAATAAATTTGTTAAAGAGATAAAAAAAACCCCGGAAGCTTACGCTTCCGGGGTTTTTCGTTGGAGTGTGCTCCGACTAGTCGGCAAATGTATTGGAGGTGATATTCTCATACCAGCTCAATGCATAGTCGACCTCGCGTGCACGATTGGCCGCGTTACGCTTGTCACCGCTTGGGGTCAGGCCACCAGACATCTTCTGGATCTTGGAGCCATCCTCACGCAGCTTGTAGATCGCCGCAACCGAGATACCATCTTTCGGCTCGAAGGAGATCACACTGTAGCAGGTGTTGACGTAGGCAGGTGAGCCTGGCGCATGGCCATTCAACAGCGCCACGATGCCTGCGGCACAGACCTTCGCCTCGGAAGAGGCCGCGTAGCCTGACTTCGGCATGCCCTTCGCCTGGCTTGCGTCACCAATCACGTGGATGTTCTTGCGAATGGTGGACTCAAAGGTGTGCAGGTTGACAGGACACCAGCCAGAATCATCAGTCAATCCAGCAGTGAAGGCGATTGCGCCAGCCTTCTGGTCTGGGATGATATTGATGACGTCGCCCTCGAAATCCTCAACTGCGGCAGACACAGTCATATCTTTCGCGCTGACCTCTTCGATTGCGCCACCATCTGCACCCTTGACCCAAGTGATCAGAGAGTTGTCAGTGCCGTAACCGTAGTGAGTCTTCCAGCCCTCGTTGAAGAGGCCAAATTTGGAGAACTTATCCTTTGGATCAAGCACGATGACTTTCGATTTTGGCTTGTTCTTCTTGAGGTAACCGGCGATCAAGCTGGTGCGCTCATAAGGTCCAGGAGGACAACGGAAAGGATTGCGTGGCGCGCCAATGATCACGGTGCCGCCATCCTTCATCGATTTCAGCTGGTTGTGGAGCAGCTGAGTCTGCTTGCCCGCTTTCCAGGCATGCGTGATGGAGGTGTTGGCGACCTCTTCATTGTGCCCTTCAGCAAACTTGAAGTCGACGCCAGGAGAGACCACGCAACGATCGAAGCCGTAGCTCTTGCCGCCACGAGTCTTGACCGCGTTGTCGTCGATGGCGATGACCGTGTCATGAACGATATTGATGCCTTCCCCTGCAAGACCGGCGTAGCCGTGGGCCAGGTAGTCCAGCTTACGCTCGCCAGCAATCACGAAGTTACTCATGAAGCAGGAGTGATAGGTTGGATTGGCCTCGATCAGGGTGACATCAATCGCAGGATCTGCTTTCTTGATGTAACGTGCTGCTGTTGCACCACCCATACCGCCGCCAACCACGACAACGCGTGCCTTGGCTGCAGAAGCAGATGGCGTGTAGATGCTGAAACCAGCAGCTGCAGCACCCACTGTGCCACCAGAAACCTTGAGGAAATCTCTACGGTTGAATTGTTTTTTACTCATTAGATTATTCCTCCTTAATTCTGGCTGCCGTAGTAACTAACGATGGCATCCAGTCCGGCCTGCCCCTCTGCAGCCAACAGCTGATCCATTTTCTTCTTCATTTTGCGGCTGATGGCGCGGTCACCACTGGCAAAGTCGGTGAGAGTGTAGTGGAGATATCGTGTCCACTGGCCAGCAAGAATGCCGGAGTCATCAGAGGCGTCAGAGCCGCCGTCGTGGTGACATTTCTCACAGTACTTATTATGTAGCTTCTCGCCCATGGCAACAGTCGCTTTGTCAGCACTCTGGCTGGCACCGCGATAGTCTTGTTCTGCATAGAATGCAGACATGGCCTCGATCTCTTCGTCCGTATAGCCCATGGCAACACGGCCCATGATGGTGGACTTGGTGTCTCCATCACGGAACTCTTCCATTGCTTCAGACAGGTAGTCCTCAGACATCCCGGCAATTGATGGGGTGGCAGGGCCGTCGCTGTTGCCGTCTGTGCCGTGACAGCCTTCACAGGTGCTGGCCAGCATTGCGCCAGAGGCACCAGAGATCACTTTGGGTGGTGCTGGCTTGGCGGCAGCTGGTTTAGCAGCGGCTTTCGTTTCAGCGGGTTGTTGGGCAGCACAGCCAGCGACGATCGCAGCGGCAAGTGCCGAGATTGCAAACGTTTTCAGTTGCATCAAACTTCCTCCTTGTAACAATGAAATGATCTCCTTGATGAGGCTGGTTGAAGCCAGATTCCACCTGGGGACCTAATTATTTTTTCGCACTAAACTTTTATATAGAAGTCTTGGCGAATCGGCATTTTCTAATAAAACAGGTGTCGGTTGCAACTATTTGTTTTTACTATAAGTATATTAGGATGCGTTAATATTCTTACAAGTGGGTGGAATAAAAAACCCGCCAGCAAGGAGGAGGGTTTGCTGACGGGTCTGGTTTCGGCCTAATTCAACTCGAAACTTACCTTGAATGATGGGTGGCGTGCCTCAATTATTCCATTTTTCATCTCCTATCGTGCGGCATCAGTAGAATTTCAACGGCCGCTTAGGGTAGTCTTCGAGGTTTAGGGGGTTCCTAAATTTCTGATCGCTGTGCGCGGTCTATGGCCTGGAGGAAGAGTCGTGCTGAAGAGAGAGAAACAATCTGTCCGGTGGGGACTGGTAGTAGGGGCTCTATTGGTTCTGACAGGGTGTCAGAATGCGGCACTGAATGAGATCACGAAACGGGCAACCTCTGTCGCCAAGTCGGTGACAGGAGAGAATGCGCCCGCGCCCAAACAGCAACGAGAGACCGTTACGGTAGAGGAGCGGGTGGTTCTGCCGAAAAAACAGGCTGCCCGTCAGCCGCAGGTGGTTGAGAAGGGGGTGAAGATTGAGCACTCTTCGGTTCAGCGATCCTCAAAAACCTCGCCAGTGCGCACACAGAAGCCATCGAAATCCAGTGCCAGCCAAAAGGCAGCAGAGCGTGCTGCAGCCGCCAAGGCGGAACAAGAGAAGAAAAAAAGGCTGGCTCAGCAGCGCCGTAAAGCCCTCAATGGCCTGTTGAACCAGGCAGAGAAACGGGTTGAAGATGGGGATCTTTCTGCTGCTGAAAAGTTATTGCAGCAGTATCTCAAGAAGGCGGGAAAAGGCGCGAAAAAGCAGAAGCGTTATCAGGCGATTCGTCAGAAACTGGACTCGATGAGCGAGATCCTGGCCGATCTGGAGCGGGCGCGGGATGCGGAACGCCAGCTGCAAAAACTGCTGGTAGAGGGAGAGGCGTTGGCAGAGAACGGAATGGCAGGGGAAGCGCGTAAACGTTATCAAGCCGCGCTCTCACTTGATCCTGAAAATCAGCAGGCGCAGGCTGCGCTCAAGTTACTGGCAGCCCCCGTGAAAAAACCGGCACCGAAGTCGGTTGTTGCACCCAAGAGAGCGGCCAAGAAAAAGAGCTCACTATTAGGGAAGAAAGCTGAGGGGTGGGTGGTTCAGGTAGCAACCTATACTGAAGATAATAAGAAGCAGGCCTATGGGATGTTGGGAGCCATCAAGAAGGCGGGCTTCAAGAGTGTCTATATCCGCAAGCAGGAGTTGGCAGGGCGGGTGCTTTACCGGCTGCGGCTTGGTGCGTATGGCGATAAAGCGGAGGCCGAGTCTCTGCGTGATCAGCTAAACCAGAAAATGGGTACGCAGGGGTTCAATAGTCGAGTGACTCGACAGAAACCTTAAGAGGTGGCTCCTTCCGCAGTGTCAATCTCGGACTGAAGTAGTGCGTGTACCTCTTTCGCATTTTGGGGAAGAGGGAGTTCAATAGTGGTGGCCTGTTCAAGCAGGGTGCCCATCTGCTGATTGAGCGCACTTTGCTGTTCTGGATCCAGTAACGGAAAGAGGGCGCGAACTTGGTCCGGTGCCTCAGAGAGCAGTGTCGCAGGCAGTTCGTCGGCAGAGATGGGGCTGTTTTCCCGCATCATCGCCGCAATGACGCGGTTCTTGAGTAGCTCCTGCTGGAGCTTGCGTTCACCCCGCTGCTGCTCGACCTGCTGCAGGAAGTCACTCTCCTCTCCAGCGCTTTTGATCAGAGTATTCTCAAACAGGTTGAGCAGCCGTGCCAGAGCCTGCCGCTCCTTCGGCAGGTCGATACAGAGGGTCATGCCATCGCTATAACAGCGACTCAGCTCTGGAATCAGGTTGAGCAGCAACTCGGCCTCAGCTTTTTCGGGCAATTCCGAGACCTTTTTGACGGCCCCCTCAAACTGCTTGTGAAAGGCTTGCTGCTCCTCTTTGTCTCTCTCTCTCGCCTCCACCACCTGATGATGGACGACATTGCGTTCCTGTTCGGAAAACAGGGGATTGTTGTACTTGCGGATCAGTTGCTGTTCCCAGCATCCGGGATTACTACTGAAATTGGGAGAGAGGCTCATCTTTCATAGTATACCTAAATCCTGCAAGTGCTCGCTCCCTAATCTGCACAACCTCTTGATCCATATAGCGATATTTGTTCCCTTGAGGGTGTCAATCAGCACGCTATGCGGTCACAAATTCGCTCTACGAATCAATATGTTGCACATCTCTGGCGCGATCGATTGAAGAATTTAGGGTATAATTGAACGTTTATCCCAATTGAAATCCATTTAACGCGGAACCTCCTCCATGTCTAACTCCATTGAAAACTTGCGTAATGTCGCAATCATCGCCCACGTCGACCACGGCAAGACCACGTTGGTTGACCAGCTGTTGCAGCAGTCCGGTACCCTGGAGGTACGTGGTGAGGCGGAAGAGCGGGTGATGGACTCCAATGATCTGGAGAAGGAGCGTGGTATCACCATCCTCTCCAAGAACACGGCGATCCGCTGGAATGACTATCGCATCAATATCGTGGATACCCCGGGACACGCCGACTTCGGTGGTGAGGTGGAGCGCGTACTCTCGATGGTGGATTCGGTGCTGCTGCTGGTTGATGCGGTTGATGGCCCGATGCCCCAGACCCGCTTCGTCACACAGAAGGCGCTGGCACGTGGACTGCGTCCAGTGGTGGTGGTCAATAAAGTGGATCGCCCCGGTTCCCGTCCAGATTGGGTGGTAGATCAGACCTTTGATCTGTTTGACCGTCTTGGCGCGACTGATGAGCAGCTCGACTTCCCGGTGGTCTACGCTTCGGCACTGCAGGGCTATGCGAGTGATGATTCCGAGAATCGTGAGGGGGATATGACCCCGCTGTTTGAGGCGATTGTGAAGCATGTCGAGCATCCCGATGTCGATGTGACAGGTCCCTTCAGAATGCAGGTAAGTGCACTGGACTACTCTAGTTATGTGGGCGTGATCGGTGTAGGACGTATCGAGCGCGGCAGTGTACGTACCAACTCTAATGTCACTATTCTTTCTGCGGATGGTAAAAAGCGTAATGGTCGCATGATGCAGATTCTCGGTTTCCATGGCTTGGAGCGGGTCGAGGTCGAGCACGCTACGGCGGGTGACATCATCGCCTTTACCGGTATCGATGGGCTGCAGATCTCCGACACGGTGTGTGACCCCAACTATGTGGAGGCACTGCCCCCACTTAGCGTCGATGAGCCAACCCTGAGTATGACCTTCCAGGTCAACAACTCCCCGTTTGCCGGGCTAGAGGGCAAATTTGTCACCAGCCGTAATATCCGCGAGCGTCTGGAGCAGGAGCTGATCCATAACGTAGCACTGCGTGTAGAAGAGCTGGATGATCCCGACAAGTTCCGAGTCTCTGGTCGTGGTGAGTTACACCTCTCTATCCTGATTGAGAACATGCGCCGTGAGGGGTATGAGCTGGGGATATCTCGTCCCGAGGTGATCATCCGTGAGGTGGACGGAGAGCTGCAAGAGCCTTATGAAAGTCTCACCGTTGATGTGGAAGAGCAGCATCAAGGCACTATCATGGAGAAGCTGGGCGAGCGTAAGGGCGAGATGACCGATATGGTGCTGGATGGAAAGGGTCGTGTACGTATCGACTTCATCATTCCATCACGTGGTTTGATTGGCTTCCGTACCGAATTTCTTACTGCCACCTCAGGCACCGGCCTGATCTACCACACCTTCGACCACTATGGTCCCAAGGTCGCGGGGAAGATCGGCGAGCGCCACAACGGTGTGCTGGTTTCCAAGGATCGAGGCAAGGCGCTGGCTTATGCGCTGTTCAACCTGCAGGAGCGTGGTCGCCTCTTTATCGGCCATGCCGAAGAGGTCTATGAGGGGATGATCATCGGCATCAATTCACGGGATAATGATCTGGTGGTGAACCCGCTGAAGGCGAAGCAGCTCACCAACGTACGTGCAGCCGGCACGGATGAGAATCTGGTGCTCTCTCCGCCAATCCGCATGACACTGGAGCAGGCACTGGAGTTTATCAATGATGACGAGCTGGTCGAGGTGACGCCAGAGTCAATCCGTATCCGTAAGAAGCTGCTGACGGAGAATGAGCGTAAGCGCGCGGGTAAGCTCTAGGTCGTCGTGATTAAAGGGCGAGCAATCCTGACTCTCCTCTGGATGAGGGGGTGATGTCAGGTAATTCGGCTCCCCCTGAAGATTTAAGAGAGCACAGCGTAAAGAGTCTGCACTTTCTCTGCGCACTCAACCCCTAGGTTCGTCAGGTATCCCCCATCTTTTTGACTGATTAACCCCTTGTTGTGGAGTCGTTCGGCGGCTTCAATAATTTCTGGGTCCGC
This sequence comes from uncultured Piscirickettsiaceae bacterium, assembly GCA_964551545.1. Lineage (GTDB taxonomy): Bacteria > Pseudomonadota > Gammaproteobacteria > Thiopontia. The sequence goes on from CAZKCT010000042.1 coordinate 8,082, forward strand.
ACTGCTATGGATCTTGACCCCACCCTGTGTGCTGTTGAGATCAAACTGCATCAGTACATTGAGTTCATTCAGTCGCTCTTCGGTATAGGTCACGTTGCTCTCTCCATAGTCCTTTAGATGGCTTGTCAGTATACCTTCACCCTTAAAGAGGGAGAATACAAGAGCTAAGGAATCTCTAACTCGTCCCCTTTCACTGTTATCGATGGCTCTTGTCATTTGGCGATACAATCACTTTCCATAAAATCGGTCTCTATTACTGCTATGGCTTTTGATCTCAATTTCCTCAAACAACTCATTATCGATAGCGCCGATCTTGAGGTGATGCCGCTCTACCGGCAGAGCGAAAGCAGTTTCAAACCAGACGGCTCTCTGGTCACCAATGCCGACCTTGCGCTACAGCGCAGGGTCAGTACCGCGCTTGCGCAATACTATCCAGATATCCCTTTTCTTGGAGAAGAGATGCCTGAAGAGGAGCAGGAATATCTGCTGAGCCACTCCAAAGAGGGGTTCTGGTGTCTTGATCCGCTGGATGGGACGGCCAATTTTGTTGCTGGGATGCCATGTTTTGCAGTCTCGCTGGCTTATCTGCAGCAGGGAAAAACCAAGCTAGGCATCATCTACGACCCGGTTCGGCAGGAGTGTTTCTCTGCTGAGGCAGGAGAGGGCGCCTGGCTAAACGGAAAGCGGCTAACGATTCATGCTGCAGAGAATGATCTGGCCGATGCGGTTGCGATGGTGGATCTCAAGCGTTTGCCGGCACAGCTGGCTTGCAATCTGGCAACTGATCCTCCCTATCGTTCGCAGCGCAGTATCGGCAGTGTGGCGCTCGACTGGTGCTGGTTGGCTGCTGGGCGACTACAGCTCTACCTGCATGGTGGACAGCGTTTGTGGGATTTTGCTGCAGGGCGTTTGATCTTCTCTGAGGCGGGGGGACGTTACACGCTGACCGATGAGATCAGGCAAGGTGCTGCCTATACGCAGGACCTTCGTCCCAAGGTTGCCAAGGCGGCGTTGAATGCGCAGCTGTTTGAGAAGTGGGAGAGATGGATCGAGCAGCACCGCCACTAGCGATTCTGTTGTGCGTTACGACTCGGGTGGTTCCACCAGTCGGTTTTTCTGCAGCACATCGTGGATCTTTCTTCCAGTTTTTTCCAGGCTTTGGAGGTCTCGAAAATTGGGGATTTCACCTTGGTCGAGGCGCGCTTCCCACCCTAGCACCTCTTGCTCTATGTATTCGAGTAGCTTCAGTGGGCAGCCGACACTGCAGGTGTCGGTGCAAAGTTGATCCTCTTCCAGCTCAAAAGGGAAGCCCTCCCGAATCTGCTGGATCATCTCTCGCATGACCGTTGTGGTGTCCGCTTTCATGATGATTAGTGGTTCATCTTCTGTTTGATTTCCATGATCTTGCGGCGCTGGCGTTTGTCAGGACGACGTTCACGGTGGGCGCGGGAGTGGGACTCTAACTGTTTCTGTTCAACGATTGCTTGTCGATCTTTGAGACTCTTGTCGGTCTCGCGGTAGAGTTGTTGTGCCTCGTTGGCGGGGCGACGATGCTTGTTGATCCCTTCAATATAGATCTCAAAGAAGGTCTCGCCGCGCTGGATCTCCAGTCGGTCCCCGATTTTCACTGCACGAGAGGGCTTGATACGGCTACCGTTGAGGTGCACTTTTCCACCCGAGATGGCGTCGGTCGCAAGGCGGCGGGTCTTGAAGAAGCGTGCGGCCCAGAGCCACTTGTCGAGCCGCAGTCCATCAATGTTGTCATTGGTCAAAAAATCACTCCTGCATTCTCTGGCGAGTGGGGTATAGTACCTGCTTAATAACCCAGTAGGGTATCAGGTTATATGAACACCTTTGAAGAGACCATTCAGGCGAGAAAGAAGCTGCTGCAAGAGCACCTGGGGGGCTTTATGGGGCGGCTTGCCGAGGAGTGCGCCGCAGGGTGTCAGCACCATACTGATCGACAGGCGGTGGCAGATCAGCTGGATGGAATTCTGATCCATGAGATTGAGCATTGTGACGAGATTCCGGCCTGTCGCCTTCTCTATGTGATTGATGTCGATGGGGTTCAGCTCAGTTCAAATGTTTTCTCCGAGGGGGCGCGAGTCGATAGCCGTCGTATCGGTCAGGACCTCTCCGGACGCCCTTACATTGCCAAAGTGGTGCCGGCCGATGGCTTCTTCCTTTCCGATGTCTATATCAGTCAGACCACGCGTCGTAGTCTGATCACGGCGGTTCAGTTGATCCGCACCGAGGAGGGGGCCAAGGGATTTGTCTGTGCCGACTTCGAATTGGGCAAGTTGCCAGAGGTTGATCAGCCGACGGAGGACCGTCGTTACTGGATGCAGGTGAAGGGCGATCCATCCATCCGCAGCACCCTCTTTATGCAGAGTCGTGCGATCAGCCCGATGGACGAGCGCATTGATGATGTGCTGGCAACGATGGATGAGTTGATGGTGAAGCGAGGGGTGTTCCATGCCAAGCTTCACTTTGCCAGCTCCCGTGCAACGATCTGGCTCTATGATGATCCTTACCGTTATCGGGTCCACGTGCTGGATGAAATCCTCAATCCCTCAATCTGTCTCGCCTACCCACAACGGGATTACCCAGATGAGGCGATGGTGCCGAAAGAGGTGGTGCGTGAAATCCTCGAGCGCTTCCGCTGGTTGCGAGAGATGGATGAGACCATCTATCTGCGTGCTGGATCGATCAACACCATTAACGGTATTGTCGGATTAAACTTCTCTTGTGACGGTTCTCACTACTTGCCCTATGAAGAGTTCTTGGAGCGTGATGAGAGCTTCTGGTTCGGCTCTGATTAGTCAAGGTAGTGATGTTGGGTTTGAGGATATGCGGCCCTAGAAAGGCTGTGTTACACTGCCAAAACCCGCAAAAAGTGGGTTTATAAAGAACAGAATCAATTCAGGAGGGTAGTGATGAAAAAGGTGGGGATTTTACTGTCTCTATTAGGGGCAATGCTGTTCCATTCATTCTCGGCGGTTGCAGGTGGATTTGGCGATCTGGTGCTCCGCTTCCCAGTCACAGAAGAAGAGATGACGGGCGATGAGATCGATGAGGCCATCAAGAGCCAGTCGATTGAGCAGGGAATCAACCATGTTTTTTTTGCGCCACTCTATAAGCAGGTCGAGGCGGTGACGGGGGAGTCTTATCGTCACATGACCATCCATCACCTCTGTGACGCACGCCTGGGAGCGAAGATTGCAGATCTTGATGAGAGCATGGTGGTGATGATGCCGTGCCGGATTGCTGTGGTAGAGAGCAAGGATAAGCCGGGCTCATTCTCACTCTACACCACCAACCCGGCAGTGGTGTTGTCCGATCCAGCAATCAGCGACGAAGTGAAGCAGTTGATCTACGGTTTTGCGCCGAAACTGCAGGTATTGACAGAGAATGTTGCTGCTGGGGAGTTTTAATCGAGTGAGGATCGGCCATTCTTGGGGAGAAGTGGTGTGAGGCGTGTCATCGGAAAAATGGTGCTGTTGGCCTCGTTGCTGCTAACGTCAGCAGTACAGGCGGAGGGATTCAATAGCCTAGTACTGAAGTATCCAGTCACCGATCCTGAGATGAGTGGTGATGATCTGGATGAGGCCATCCGTAGCAAATCGGTGGAGATTGGGATCAATCACGTCTTTTTTGCGCCACTCTATAAACAGGTCGAAGCGATCACTGGAAAGCCTTATCGCCACATGACCATCCATCACCTTTGTGATGCGCGTCTGGCGAAAGAGTTGGCGGACCTTAATGATGACCTGGTGGTGATGATGCCATGTCGTGTGGCTGTGGTGGAGAGCCTGAAAACGCCAGGAGAGTTCTCGATCTATACCACCAGCCCGGCCATTATTATGGAAGATCCATCGATTAGTGAAACGGAGAAGGAGATGATCCGTGGTTTTCTGCCGAAGATGCAGGCATTGACCGAGGCGGTTGCGCAAGGAGATTTCTGAACCAGACGGTTTGAACCAATAAAAAAGGCCTGCAGATGCAGGCCTTTTTTATCTCTGGCGGTGGTGGGTTTTAGAAAGAGCCTTCCGCTGCACCGGTGATAATGGCGTTGATCTTATTGGCAATCTCCTGTGCCAGTTTCTTCTCATGCTCAGGCATCTTCATGGAGGTAATCATTGCGGGGTTCATGCTCCACATTCTGAGCGTGCCATCTTTTCCTTCCACTACGGCGACCCGGCATGGCATTACAATGACAAAGGCGTCGGACACGTCTGCAAGAATGGAGGCGGTTTTGGCGTCGCAGATGTTATGGATGCTGAGGTGGCGATAAGGTTCTCCGGTGACCTTCTCGACCTGCTTGCTGAGTGGGAACATGGCAACATGGAGGATGCCCTCGCTGATGGCGAGTTGCTTGATGGACTCATCGACCTCGTCTGCAGTGATCCCCTCTTCAATGGGAGTAGAGATGTAGAGATCTTCAAACTCAAATGCATTTGCCCCTGCACTGAGTAGCAGCAGAACGGCGGTGATAATGACGTGAAATGGCTTGTCCATGGTGAGACCTCTTCCTTTTGAATCGTGCGATATCGTTGAATGTCGGCCGACCATGGTAATGGATTTTCGATGGTTATACAAAGGCTCTCTTGAATGAGAGCAGGCCGATGCTTGTTTGGAGGTGGGTCCCTATTCCGAGGGGAGGATGCTGTTCCCAAAAAGAATCTGGATGATGGAGGACACGGTATGCTGGTCCAGTAGCATCAAGACAAGATAGATGATGCATAGGGTGATCCCGACACCATATAGGATACCGGTGGCTGTTGAAAGGATTACATCGGAAGATGTGATTGAGCTACTCTCTCTATTCCCCATAACAGAGGAATGTATAATTTGTCTTTCCCTTAGTAAATACGTGTTTTTACGTATTTTTGGCTTAGTTAGCCATCAATGATGCCGACCCGATAGGCATAGGCCACCAGTTCTACGCCATTTTGTAGCCCCAATTTTTGCATGATGTTCTGACGATGTTTTTCCACAGTACGAGGGCTGACAAAGAGTTTGTCGGCGATACCGCTGTTGGTCAGGCCGCTGGCGAGTGCACGCAAGATGTCTTTTTCGCGCGTGGTGAGCAGCTGGGAAGAGACCTCTTCCATGACTTGGTCCAGAGATTTTCCTTGAGCCAGCTCATCGGCGAAGATCGACTGGCTGATGTAGGGCTTGCCCTCGGTGATGGTGCGAACTGCCTGAATCATCTCGTCGGGCGGAGTGTCTTTGGTCAGGTAACCCTGGGCGCCCATCTGCAGCATCTCGGTGGCGCGGTGTTTGTCGAAGATGCTGCTGAGGCCAAGAACCAGGATGTCGGGGTATTGCTGGCGGATCTGGATGGTGGTCTCGATACCGTCCATATTGGGCATTCGTACATCAAGAATGACCAAGTCCGGGTTGAGTGCCTGGATCATCTTCAGCCCCTCAGTTCCACTCTCTGCGGCCCCGACAATCTCAATCTCTTCGGCCTCAGAGAGGAAGGTGCGTAGCGCCTCACGAATCAGTGGTTGATCATCAACCAGAAGTACCCGAATGGTTTTTCTCAACGTTCAGTCTCCTCAATACTGGCAGAGAATTGTCTCAATAGCGGCTCGATTGTATCAGGCTCTTGCTGCTCCGCCTGTTGCTGGATCTGTTGCATGATCGCCCCCGGTTGTTCCAGGCCGAGAATCAGGGCGTTTCCCTTGATAGCGTGTGCGACCTCAGCCAGGTTCTCCCACTCTTGTTGCTGCAGGTATTGGCGAATGCTCTCCAGCTTGGCGGTGCTGTCCTTGAGGAAGAGCTCGGTGAGTGATGGTTGACTGGAAGCGTGTGAAGGGGATGGTTGTGATTTTGGCGAGGTAGTCTGGTGGAGTGCCTGGTTGATGATCTCCAGGAATTGGTCTCGTGAGGCGGGTTTGGCAAGCCAGTGGTTACAGCCCGCCTTGAAAGCCCGGTCCCGGGTCTCATCCAGCACGTCGGCTGTCATGGCAACGATTGGAATGGGGCTAAGCTGTTGTTGCTGTTCGAGGGTGCGGATGGCACGTGTGGCCTCAAAGCCGTTCATCTGCGGCATGCGCAGGTCCATCAGGATGAGGTTGATCTCCTGTTGCTGGAAGTGATCGATCGCCTCGTGGCCATTGGTCGCAGTAACGACTTGGTAGAGCGTGTCGGCCAGGTAATCCTCAATCACCATCCGATTGATTTCGGAGTCATCGGCAATGAGGATGGTTTGCTGCTGCTGCTGCTGCTGCTGCTGCTGCTGTTGTTGGGGGGTGGTGAGGTGGGCGGGTTCTGTGGTGGGTA
>CAZKCT010000042.1:14472-16579 GCA_964551545.1 uncultured Piscirickettsiaceae bacterium
TGCTGCTGCTGCTGTTGTTGGGGGGTGGTGAGGTGGGCGGGTTCTGTGGTGGGTAACATCTCCTCCTCTTCGGCGATGTGGAATGGGAGCAGGACAAAAAAGTCGCTGCCTTCGCCAACGGCGCTCTGCACCCAGATCTCTCCGCCCATTTGCTGTACTAGCGAGTGGGTGATGGTCAGCCCCAGTCCAGTGCCGGCGGCCCCTTCAGGGAGAGACTCATGGAGTCGGCTGAATGGGGTGAAGAGAGATTCCAGTTCAGTTTCCGGGATGCCATAACCGGTATCGCTGATCACTATGCGAATGGTGATCTCATGGCTGCCACTGATCTCCAGAGAGAGGGTCAGGGAGATGGTTCCCTGCTCCGTGTACTTGATGGCGTTGCTGAGCAGGTTCAGCAGAATCTGCCGCAGTACCTTGGAGTCACCAACCAGTTGATCGGGAATCATGGGATGAAGGCGGCTGATATAAGCCAGCCCTTTTTGATCAGCATCGTTCTGTAGGATGGCATTGGTCTGCTTGATCAATGCATTGAGGGAGAAGGGAGTGTGGTGGAGTGAGAACTGCTTCGCCTCAATTTTAGAAAAGTCCAGGATGTGGTTGAGCAGCTCGGAGAGGTGGTGGCTGGAGCTGTTGAGTGAGGAGACATAGCGCTGCTGCTGTTCGTCGAGCGGGGTCTTTTCAAGCAGCTCGGAGAGGCCGACAATGCCATTCATCGGGGTACGGATCTCATGGCTCATGCGGGCGAGAAATTCGCTCTTGCTGCGGTTGGCCTCCTCCGCCTCTTTCTGGCTCTTTTTCAGAGCGGCAGTGCGGTAGTAGACGTGGTGCTCGAGATTGTTTTGATACTCCTCAAGGTCACGCGTGTGGTTATCAATGGTGACCAGCATGCGGCCAATGGACTTGGATAGCTCGTTGATCTCATTGATCTTGACGGACTTGGGTAGCTGTTTCAGCGCCTGTTCAAAATCAGCCCCCTGAGTGATGTCACGAGTGATGTGCGTCAGCCGAAGCAGTGGGCGAATCAGCGGTAGAGAGACCGCAAAAGCGAGCAGGAGTGCGAAGAGCGTGGCGACACTGCCGGTCTGGATCAAGATGGTGCGTAGTTCACCGACGGTGGAGAGGGCGGCATCTTCGGTCTTGAACAGGGTCATCCCGAGATTGAGTTCTTGCAGTGGTCTCCAGATTGAGAGAATGGGTTGACAGGCGGTATCGATGGTCCATCCGGATCCGCTAACTCCTTGAATTGCTTTAATCATTGGTAGTTTTTCAAGATTTTCACTGCGGTAGAGTCGGCAGGACTCATCGGGTTGCGGGGCCTCCCAGTTGAGATGGAGCATGGAGATCCCGCTTTCAGCAGGAGAGGCGAGCAGTAGTTCACTATTGGAGGGGGTGTCCCCTTCTTGGGTCGGGGTCAGAATCTGGTTGAGACGCTCGATATCGATCTCGGCGGCAACGACCCCAATGATCCCTGTGCTGTCTCGGACCGGTGCCGCAATCAGGGAGATGGTGCGTTCATAAGGCTCGTAGTAGGCGTGATGAGGTTGGGAGATGGCCTGAGTTGAGAGCGCCTGCTCAAAACTTCTTGCCAGCACGGAGTTGCTGTAGAACTCATCCCGCAGGTTGATCTCATCCATCTCCCGGTGTTTTAGATCGAGCAGCACGGTGCCATCGGCCGTGATCATAATGAGGTTCTTCAATCCCCATTGTTGGACCAGAGGGAGCAGGTGGTGGCTCTCGTTCTCCATCATCGGAGAGGTGTTTCGAGGGTTACGTTGCAGACTCTGTTGGTAATAGCGGATCTGAGCCACCAGTCGCTCTGATTGGGCAAGATTGAGCAGGTGCTGGCGGCGTTCTGAAAAGAAGTCCTGAATCTGGTTCTGACGGATCTCACTGACAAAGGTGAGGTCGCGCAGAATCTCTTTGGTGATGGCATCTTTTGCCAGAAACAGGGCAACGCCCCCCATGATCAGCAGTGGTACCAGAGCGACGATGAGGAACCAGCCGATTTGTTGGGTGGTGAGGTTATGTAGGTGTTTGAATCTCATCAGGGGCAACATTCTTGCACAAGCTGTCGTGGTTGGCGATGGTTGCTCTCCGCAAGGGAGAA
>CAZKCT010000043.1:0-15379 GCA_964551545.1 uncultured Piscirickettsiaceae bacterium
TATATGGTGGCCGGAGGTGGAATCGAACCACCGACACGAGGATTTTCAATCCTCTGCTCTACCAACTGAGCTATCCGGCCATGATTTTTGGCTGCTCCTCAATGAGCAGGGTGCGTATTGAAGCGCATCATGGCGCTGTGGTCAAGCAGTCGGTATATATCCCTCAGGTTTTTCCACCTCTCCACCAAAGAAGAAGGCCTCCATCTGCTGCTCAAGAAACTTTCGTGATTTGGCTTCAATCACATTGAGACGATACTCGTTGATCAGCATCGTCTGCTGCTGCATCCACTGTTGCCATGCCTCTGTTGAAACCTGATCAAAAATCCGCTGCCCCAGGTCACCGGGATAGGGGGCTCGCTCCAACCCTTCGGCCTCACGCCCCAGCTTCACACACTGCACCATTCTTGTCATTGCTCTTTTCCTTCCATCTTTTCGATCAATCGTCGTACCGGTGTTGCGATCCCTCGCCCACTCAAGTCCCCTAGTGTAACCCATTCCATCTCCCCCTCGACAGAAGGGTAAGCGCCATCCAGATCACAATAGAGAGGCTCGATCTCCAGCCGAAAATGAGTAAAGGTGTGGTTCAGTGATGCCCAGATCTCCGGGGATTTTAGTGCGATACCCCACTGTTCTTGCCCCCACTGCAGCCATCGATCAGGGGATTCCAGCTCAGGAAAACTCCAGAGTCCACCCCAGATCCCCTGCTCTGGACGACGCTGCAACAAAATCTCGCCCGATCGATTCTTAAGCAGCACCATACAGGTTTTTCGCAGCGGCAATTTTCTACCCGGCCTAGACTCTGGAAGCTCTCCAGTTCGCCCTTCTGTTCTGGCAACACACTCCAGTGCCACTGGACAGCAGTCGCAAGCCGGCTGCTTTGGGGCGCAGAGTGTAGCCCCCAGATCCATAATCGCCTGACTGTAGGCCGCACAACTCCGCTCCGGCATTTGCGCCTCTGCCAGCGACCACAACTTTCGGGTCACTGCACTCTGTCCCGGCCACCCCTCAACCCCATGAAACCGGCATAACACCCGTTTTACATTGCCATCTAGGATGGCTTCCGGCAGATCAAAGGCAAGTGAGAGGATCGCTGCAGCGGTAGAGCGCCCAACGCCTGGCAGCTGCTCAACCTCTGTCCTACACTGCGGCATCTCACCACCATACTGGTCACAAAGTAGCTGCGCCGCCCGGTGGAGATTCCGTGCCCGAGAGTAGTACCCCAGACCTGACCACAACCCGAGCACCTCATCCTGGTGACTTCTCGCAAGCGTGCAGACATCCGGAAATTTATCAATAAACCGTTGAAAATAGGGGACAACAGTCTCAACCTGGGTCTGCTGAAGCATCACCTCTGAAATCCAAATCCGGTATGGATTCTGCGACTGTTGCCATGGTAGCTCCTTGCGCCCATGTTGCTTAGACCATCCAAGAAGGCGATCTGAAAAGGTCTCTCTCATGATATGGAAAGTATACCGATAGCTCGCCAAAAATACCTGACTAAAAAGCTTGTATATTTACAAAAAATTGATTATTATCACAATCGTTCGTTGAACATAGTGATCTAGCGCTCTCCTCCCGAGACTGGATACGCCTTCTCTCCTCACCTGGATGCGTGTTTCGAAGCCACTCTGACAGGTACTTGAAGGTCAACGGGGCAGAACCTCCCATATTCTGTACCCACTCACGAACACTGAGACCAGCCCTACTCAGGGCTGGTTTTTTTATACCTCACTGGCCACCACCCGATTTCGCCCTTCTGATTTGGCCCGATAGAGCGCCTCATCCACTCGTCTCAACACCTGGTCCAGATCGTCTCCGGTCACTACCGCAGTGACACCGACACTAACGGTCATGATCTCTACTGGAGAGAAGTCGGCATGGTAGATCAATTTACGGATGCGCTCCCCCAACTCAGCCGCACCAGAAAACTCCGTCTCCGGGGCCAGCACCACAAATTCCTCACCCCCCATACGATAGAGGCTATCGGTCTCCCGCAGCAGATCGGTAACAATCTCCACTGTATGCTGCAACACTTGATCTCCTACCGCATGGCCGTAAAGGTCATTCACTCGCTTAAAGTGGTCGAGGTCAAGCATCAGGATTGAGAGCGGATGATGGTAACGGCGATGCTGCAGCAGCTCATAGTTGGCCATCTCATAGAGTGCCTTACGATTCCAAGCCCCCGTCAGATGGTCCCGTGCCGCCACATCCTGCAACGCCTCTTGGACCCGCTTGAGCTCATGCTCCAGCTTCTTTTGATTAGTGATATCAGTGAAGATTGCACCAGTACCATTCATCATCCCATCCCGGTCGTAGATCGGGAAACGGTTGGTCAGATGGAAATACTCTTTACCCCCCACAACAACCCGCTCCTCAAAACGGGCCGCCTCCCCACTCCCGATCACTTGCTCATCATGCTGACGATGGTAAATTGCCAGCTCTTCGCTATAGCCCCCCAGATGTTGTTTACCAATAATCTCGGAAAGATCCATCTGGAACAGCGAGAGCCACTTCTGGTTGACCATCACAAAACGGCCTTGGAGGTCCTTAAAACAGACCACAGACTCTGTGTTGGCCATCAGGGATTTGATGATATCTCTGTTATTCACACTGGATGCCTTGAACAATTTGCACGAAATACTATCGGCACCATAGCGCAGTTTCTGCAGAAAAACCGAGAAAATGATGGTGCGGGTGGTGGGCATCGGCCAGTTCGTCAGGAACAAATCGGAAAGACCGAAGGCCGACCGAAAGTGCGAGCCAAGAAGGGTTCGCACTAATCCACTGTTGGGAAAGTGGGCTCTCTGTTTAATACAGCGCATTTAGAGTTGGAGCGGGTGATGGGAATCGAACCCACGTGACCAGCTTGGGAAGCTGGAGTTCTACCATTGAACTACACCCGCTTGAGAGCGACGGATTGTCGGTTGATTCCTGATCAACGTCAACCCCGGCACATTGACACCAACGGAAGATCCTACGACAATCCGCGCTTCCAACCACCACCTCAACCACTGCAATTTTTCCTTATGGTCATTCTTCTCAACGGAGAGAAACACACCCTGTCAGACGGAGCGACCGCTGCCACACTGGTCGACGCACTTGGTCTGGGTAAAAAGCGCATTGCAATGGAGGTCAATCAGTCGATTGTTCCCAGAAGCCAATACGCCAACCATCCACTGCATGAAGGGGATCGGATTGAAGTTGTCCACGCCATTGGCGGTGGCTCAAAATCATAAACGTCATACAACACCAACAAATTAAGGAACTGCCTCATGGCTGAGAACGATACCTTTGTCATCGCCGGAACTACCTATCAATCCCGCCTGCTGGTTGGATCTGGTAAATACAAGGACCTGGAGGAGACCCGCCTCGCCACAGAGGCGAGCGGCGCAGAGATCGTGACGGTGGCTATCCGCCGCTCCAATATTGGGCAGAACGCGGATGAGCCTAACCTGCTGGATGCCATTCCACCCGAGAAGTACACCATTCTCCCCAATACCGCCGGCTGCTTCACTACAGAGGATGCAGTACGCACCTGTCGCCTTGCCCGCGAGCTATTGGATGGCCATGATCTGGTTAAGCTGGAGGTATTGGGGGACCAGAAGACCCTCTATCCCGATATCACCGCCACACTGGAAGCAGCAGAGACTCTGATCAAAGAGGATTTCAAGGTGATGGTCTACACCAGTGATGATCCACTGATTGCCAAGCGACTAGAGGAGATGGGCTGCGTTGCCGTGATGCCACTGGCGGCCCCGATCGGTTCTGGTCTTGGGGTTCGTAACCCACACAACATCCGCATGATTGTCGAGAACGCCAACGTCCCAATCCTGGTCGATGCCGGAGTCGGGACCGCCTCCGATGCCGCTATTGCGATGGAGCTGGGGTGTGATGGGGTGCTGATGAATACTGCCATTGCTGCGGCAAAGAATCCTGTTCTAATGGCCTCCGCCATGAAGAAAGGGATCGAGGCGGGCCGTGAGGCGTTCCTCGCTGGACGCATGCCGAAGAAGGCGTATGCCAGCGCATCTTCCCCGATTGACGGCACCTTCTTCTAAAAGGCATTTCTATTCTCTGAGCCCGTGGTCTCTGTAGAAAAGATGCGCCATATTCGCTCCTTCGTACGCCGCGAGGGGCGAATGACCCCCAGCCAGCTGCGCGCACTGGAGCAACTCTGGCCGCAATTCGGGATTGAGCCAGAGACCCCTATCAATCCTCAGCAACTGTTTGGGCGAAGCGCACCGCTCCATCTGGAGATTGGCTTAGGGATGGGACATGCACTATTCGAGCTGGCCACCCTGCACCCGGATCAAGACTTCATCGGCATCGAGGTCCATCGTCCCGGCGTTGGTCGCCTGCTGGATGAGATGGATAAAAATAGCGTCGACAATATTCGCCTACTCAAACACGATGCCATTGAGGTGCTACGACAACAGATTCCTGAAAACAGCCTCGATTCGGTAATGCTTTTTTTCCCCGACCCTTGGCACAAGAAGCGTCACCACAAACGGCGTATCGTCCAAACCGATTTCGTTGAGATGATCCACCAACGGCTCAAGCCAGGCGGCCTATTCCACCTTGCCACGGATTGGGAAGAGTATGCAGAACGGATGATGGAAGTAGTGAGCCAGCACCCTGGCCTCATCAATTGCGCCGGTGCAGGGGCTTTCTCCCCTCGCCCCGACTCACGTCCCGTGACCAAATTTGAGAAGCGAGGCCTCCGCCTCGGACATGGGGTCTGGGATCTGCTGTTCGAGAAGCAGCCGACCTAAAGCACTGGGGTATACTCCACACACACCTGTTGCCGCTGGAATTGTGCTGTGATCAAGAAACTCCTCAACATCTACCACCCCTTTACCATCGTCCTTTACCTCTCCGCGATGGTGGTCGCCATCCTTGCCGCCTACAAGCTGGGAGGGCACTGGGCAGCAGGTAGCCAGCCGATTACGGCGGAGGAGTATGCCGCCAGCACTGCGCCCAAGACCGCCGTGACGCAGCTGGAGGACAACATCACCAGCGCCTGGGCACTTCCACCGTTTGCACTCGAGGGAACCGATGGGGAGATCCACAGCCTCCGGGAGTGGGAAGGAAAGGTCATCCTGCTCAATTTTTGGGCCACTTGGTGCCCCCCCTGCAAATATGAAATTCCAGAGTTCATCGAATACCAGAATGAGTATGGTGATGCCGGATTCCAGATTGTCGGCATCGGCATTGATGACCCAGACAAGGTAAAGAACTTCACCCGCACCCTGAAAATCAACTACCCGGTACTGTTGGCCAGCAGCGGCCAAATGATGTATGACTGGGGCAATCACGATCAGGTACTGCCCTACTCTGTCCTTATTGATCGTAGCGGACAGATTCGCTACATTCATCGTGGACAGTTAACCCCCCTCTCCTTCGAACACGAAATCAAACCGATCATCGAAGAGAGCCCCACAGAGTAGAGATCAGCCAATCAGCCATGCAGAACTCGCAACAAAACATTGTCATTCTCGGTGCTGGCTTTGCCGCACTGACCGCCGTCAAAACACTTCGCAAACAGAAGTTTGCCGGACCAATCACTCTGATTGCACCACGCGCCATCTTCTCCTATCTGCCCAGCGCAATCTGGATCCCCTCCGGTCTAAGAAGCCGAAAAGATCTGGAGATTCCGCTGGAGAACTTCTTCAACCGGTTCAATGTGAATTTCGTTGAAGGCACAGTCACTGGCCTCGACTCACAAAACCGACAGGTCAAAACCAACCAAGGTGAGATCCACTATGACCGTCTCCTGATTACCAGCGGCGCCCGCTTCATTCAAAAGCTGCCCGGCATCAAGGAGCATGTGATCATCCCCTGTGATGGCATTGGTGCAGGTGAGCAGATTCGTGATCGTCTCGCAATAATGGAGGGCGGCACTATCGCCATGGGCTTTGGCGGCAATCCCAAAGAGCCCGCCGCAATGCGAGGCGGCCCCGTGTTCGAATTCCTCTACGGCATCGATACTCTGCTCAGGAAACAGGGGCGACGAGACCGCTTCAAGCTGGTCTTCTTCAGTCCAGCCCCGGAACCCGGTAAACGTATGGGCCCCAATGCCGTCAAAGGGCTGCTCAAAGAGATGGCAAAACGGGGCATCGAGACCCATCTTGGCCACAAGATGAAGGGATTCACAGAAAACAGCGTGACCACCGAGGGAGGCGAATTTCAGAGCAACCTCACGCTCTTCATGCCCGGATTGACCGGCCCCGCATGGCTCGCGGAAAGTGGCCTGCCTCTCTCACCAGGTGGTTTTGTCCAGTCCAGCAAGGAGTGCCGAATTGCTGGTCATCCAGAAATCTATGTTGCGGGGGACAGCGGCAGCTTCCCGGGCCCCGAGTGGCTACCAAAACAGGCACATATGGCAGATTTACAGGCGGAGGCCGCCGTCAAAAACATGCTCTCCGACTTGGCGGGACAGTCGGCCAGCCACCAATTCAAGGTAGAGCTGATCTGCATCGTCGACTCCATCAACTCCGGGGTTCTGGTCTACCGCGATATGCGGCGGGCAATTCTCCTCAAGACCCGGCTCTTTCATTGGGCAAAACTACTATTTGAATGGATCTACCTGCGTAGCATTCGCTAGTTACGTGTTTCAATATATTTTTTTATAAACAAACGCCTATAAGAAATAATGTATTGACTTTCTAATATTAGCAATTCATAATAATCGAAGTTATCAGGGTCTCTAGAGAGCCTTGTTAACAATCAAATCACCATTCTCCTCCTTTGGTGGTATTTGATGTTGCCACAGTCTCGGAATCGAGGCTGTGGCCTTTTTTTAACTGAAAGCATTAGCACTTTCTAATATTAAACAAATTGATCAACGAGGTAATGACAATGAAAGTAAAACAACAGCTATCCGCTGCGGCCCTCCTGTTGGTCGCATCCTCCCACTCCGCTGGACTCTTCGCCGAAGAGGCCGCTTACTATTATGACAACTATTTTGTCCCTGCCAGTGCAGCAAAAATTCTAGACCAAACAGCGCTCTATAATGGAGAGAATGGCTACTGGTCAGATCGCCACATCAACCCCGAGCTGGTTCGCTATCTTCTGGTGATGGATCAGCATGAGAAAGATGCTCTTCAGGCCCGAAACGAAGAGCGCGGATACTGGTAACCACACCCTCCCCCTTCTCTGATTTTCACAGAAGAGGGGAGATTTCCCATCAAAACAGGTGGCGATCAATAAAGCCCCGCACAAAAGGTTCTGGCTGAGCACTCTGAAAACGCTCCTGCTCCTCTCCATCCACAAGGGCGAGCACCGTTGGAAAACCGCGAGCACCATAACGCCCCGCAATCCTCATGTTTTCATCCTCCGCCTCCAGCTTGGCGAGTAGAAATTTTCCCTGATACGCCTCTGCCACACGCTCAAGAATCGGTTCCAATACCCGACAGGGGCCACACCACTCTGCACTAATATCGAGCACCACCAGTCGCCGTCTCGACGCCTCAATCACGGCCTGTTCGAAATTCTCCACATCGACCTCAATCTGCCAATCCTCACTGCTCGGTACGTTCATCTATTCATCCTTTATTCGTAAAAAAGGGCTGCCTGAAACCAGGCAGCCCTCCTTATAGAAATGCCTCCCTCATCCAGCAGCTAGAAGGTCTCCTCCAGCGCATCACGATGGGCATCCTCCTTCTCACGCCTTTCATCCTCTGTGGGATTAATCAGTGCACAATATTGGCTATCAAAGCCCTCACCATCCAGTCGACGGTAGATATACGAGATCGCCATATCCTCATTGGGGTGGAGATTTTCTGCACCAATATGACCAAACAGACCGGTACGGTGCATCACTTGGTGGATTTGACGCTTCAGGCCACTGAAGACCAGCGTAATATCGTTGTCTTTCAATCGTGACACTAGCTGGTGAACCACCTCCTCACCGGAAGCATCCAGCGTATTGATGGCATCTCCAACCACCAGCACATACTTCACATCAGGGCGTTGGCAGAGCACCTCCAGAATCGCCTCTTCAAAGTAAGCAACATTCGCAAAGTAGAGTGAGCCATCAAAACGGAGTACTACGATCCGCTTGTCCTGCGGCAGATCATGCACTCGAATATCACGCAATGTGCCATCGGCATAACGACCCAGAATCGCAACACGGGGCTTCATTGTGCTGTAGAGGTAGAGCCCCAGTGCCAACAGCGCACCAATCATGATGCCTTGGTCCAGGTGAGGCGCAAAACCGAGCGTCGCCACAAAAGTAACCACCGAGGCAACACCATCATGCTTATTGGCCAACCATGCGTGCTTGAAGGCCTTGAAGTTGATCAAACCAATCACCGCCATCATGATCACCGCAGCCAGCACCGCCTGAGGCAGATGGTAAAGCAGCGGGGTCAGAAAGAGCAGCGTAATCAACACCAGCGCCGCCGTAAAGACCGAAGACATTCCGGTCCGTGCCCCAGCATTGAGATTCACTGCAGAACGGGAGAAGGAGCCACTGGCAGGGTAAGCCTGAGAGAAACTACCTACGATATTGGCCAGCCCTTGGCCGACCAGCTCCTGATTCGGATCGATGCGATCCTTGGTCTTGGCGGCCATCGCCTTGGCGATCGAAATAGCCTCCATAAAGCCGACCAGAGAGATCACAATCGCGCTGGTGAACAGAATGCCTAGCACTTCTAGGTTCAGGGTTGGCATCGCCATGGAGGGTAGCCCCTCAGGAATCTCACCGACAACAGCACCACCCATACCTTGGAAGCCAATCCCCCAACTCAACAATGTAGTCGCCGCAACCGCCAGCAAGACACCGGGAAGCTTAGGAAGAAGCTTCTTGCTCCCCATCATGATGCCGAACGCCAATACGCCCATTATAAATGTCTCCCAATGCGTCTCTCCCACTCGCTGCAATACCCCCCAGATATCACCAATGAAAAAGTCGCTACGATCCTTGGTCACCCCAAAAATCTTGTTAAGCTGTGAGAGTCCAATCACCATTGCCGCCGCATTGGTGAAGCCAACAATGACCGGATGAGAGAGAAAGTTGACCACAACACCCAGCTTGAGTACCCCGAGAGTAAGCTGGAATAATCCAACCAGAAGCGCCAGCATCACCGCCAGTGGCACATAGAACTGAATCAGCTGCTCTTGGGTCATCGCCTCAATACTGGAGACCCCTATCTCTGGCAACTGCCCCTGCAATGCAGCCCCAACGGCAGTTGCGGTCAGCAAGGAGACCACCGCCACCGGCCCCGTTCCCAACTGCTTCGATGACCCCCAGAGCGCCGCAACCATCACCGGCAGGAATGATGCGTAGAGCCCGAAGTAGGCAGGCAGCCCTGCAAGTTGCGCATATGCCATCGACTGAGGGATCAACACCAGCGCGACCGTCACACCCGCAATCAGGTCTGCTCGAATCGTCTCCCCATCCATGGGGAACCATTTCAAAAAGGGCAAGAAACGTTTAACCAGGTCCATAATTTAATACCATTCAGTAAGTTACAAGAAGGCCAGAGAAAAAAGAACCCCCGTGCCTGCTTGACACAAGAGAAAATAGCGCTCGGAATGGCGGCGGATTATAACCGATAATCGATTGATATTCAAGGACATAAAAGAGTATCATAGAGCGCTGATCTTATTATCGAATCAATCTCGGTTCACCTGGACAAAAAGCGCCTAGTCACGTCATCATACTGAGTTATGGAACTCTCTTGGGCACTCCGCCAAACGGCCACCCCCTTGCTATTCAGCACGTTGCTGATCAGCGGCTGCGCCCATCAACAGAACCCGGTTATCCCGTCAGCCCCCTCCACCGTTCCAATCCCTGAACAGTGGCAAGCGCCCCTCGCCCCTTCCATCGAGATGAATCAGGGGTGGCTCACTACTCTCGGCTCTCCAGAACTGGTTGCTCTGGTCAATCAAGCCCTTCAACACAATCACACCGTTGAGCACGCCGCACTGTTACAACAGTTGGCAGCAGAGCAAACCCAACTTGATGACCACGCACTAGCCCCCACCACACAAGGAAAAATCAGCACAACCCGAGCCCGAGCCAACAGCGCTGGAGTGGCCACACACAGCAGCACGCTTGGACTAGAACTTTCCACCGTTTGGGAGACTGACCTCTGGAACCGGCTCTCCGATCAACGGCGCGCCACTGCGCTGCGTGAAGAGGCCTCCGTTACCGACCTCAGAGCAGCACGCCTCTCAATTGCAGCACAAGTCGCACAGGGCTGGTTTGCCGCACTCTCCTCCAAACAGCAGATTGAGCTCTCTGAGGAGCGCCTCAATGGCTATCGTAAGGCGGAAAAGATCATTGAGAATCGCTACAGCCAAGGAATTACCGATGCCCTCGATCTCCACCTTGCTCGCAGTGAGGTCGCACTGGCCGAAGAGCAGCTAGCCCGGCATGAAATGGAATTCCAGCAACAGCTGCGCCGCCTGGAGATTCTCAGCGGAGAGTACCCTGCCGCCAAGCTACAAGTGGCCGGCCCCCTCCCCCAACTGGAATCTAACGTTCCCGCCGGTATTCCCGCCTCCATGCTGGAGCGTCGGCCTGATATCCACGCCAGTCAGCTACAGCTACAGGCTGCCTCTCTAGAACGGGCCATCGCCGCAAAAAATCGACTCCCCTCCCTCTCTCTCACCATCAAGGGGGGCACCTCCAGTAGCGAGCTCAACCAACTGCTCAACTGGGACTATCTGGTCTGGAACCTCCTCGGCAGCCTGACCCAACCCCTCTTTCAGCAAGAGAAGCTGAAAAGCGAAGAACGGCTCAAACAGATTGCACAGCGGCAAGCCGAGGTGAAATATGCCGAGACCCTGCTGCTTGCACTCCAAGAGGTAGAGAACGCGCTAGCCACAGACGAAGGGCTGAAAACCCGTGCCGCAGCCCTGAAGCGTGCGGCCAAAGAGTCACAACAAGGGGCCACACTTGCTCTCTCTCGTTATCAAGGCGGCCTGATTGATGTTCTTACACTGCTGGATGCACAACAACGTAGTTATGATCGACAGAGCGCCTATCTGCAGACCCTCTCTGCGCGCATCGACAACCGCATTCAACTCCATCTGGCGCTTGGAGGAGAGCTCGAATGAATCGCTTTTTTCGCATCACCCTCCCTATTGTTGTCCTCGGCGGCAGTATCATCGTCGCCAAAACGCTGTTTTCCACAGCGCCCAAGGCCGATCGTGCGCCACCCAAACCGGCCTTGCCAGTGGTTGAGGTGATCCATGCTCAGCCTGTTGATTACCCGATCACCCTCCATAGCCGTGGCAACATCACACCACAGACACAAGGCAACCTAGTCTCAGAGATCGCCGGGAAAATCATCCAACTCTCTCCCAATTTTCGCCCAGGTGGCACCTTTGAGGCGGGAGAGACACTAATTGACCTCGACCCCACCGACTACCAGCACGCCATTACCATCGCCAAGGCCGACCTGGCGCAGGCTGAATTAACCTTGGAGAAGAGCCGTGCCGAAGCAGAACAGGCCGCAGCCAACTGGAAGCAGATGGGAATCTCCACCCCACCCACAGCACTGACCCTGCATCGCCCGCAACTGGCGCAGGCAGAAGCGTCCCTCGCAGCCGCCAAGGCACGACTTGCCCAAGCGGAGCATGATCTGGCCCGCACCCAAATTGTCGCTCCCTATCGTGGGCGCCTACTGGAAAAGCAGGTTGATCTGGGACAGTTCGTCACCCGAGGCACCCCGCTCGCAACCCTCTATGCCACGGATGTTGCAGAGGTGAGACTCCCCATCACTGATCGCCAGAGCCGTTTTCTGCCACTTCCCGAGTCCGGCGCTTCGCCCCGAGTCACACTCACCACGCCCTCTGGAACTCATTCATGGCAAGGCACCATCGTACGTAGCGAGGCGACCGTTGATCCACGGACCCACCAACTCTACGTGGTCGCTGAAATTGAAGACCCCTACCGTACATTGACTGGTGGAGGCACACTGAAAATCGGTCAATTTGTCACTGCCCGTATTGAGGGAGAGACCCTGAAACAGGTCTATCAGATTCCACGCAACGCCATCCGCGATGGAGATCAGTTGCTCATTGCCGACAGTGACCAACGAATCCAGCGCCGCACCGTTAAGATCATCTGGCAACAGACTGACCATCTAATCGCCAGCAGCGGCCTTCACTCCGGTGACCGAATCATCACCACGGCCCTCCCCTATGCGCCAGAGGGGATGAAGATCAAGCTCGAAAACGGGAAACGATAGACGATGCTTGATCGAGGGATGATCAGCTGGTTTGCCCGTAATGAGGTCGCCGCCAACCTGTTGATGCTGGTGATCGTTGCGGTTGGCCTCTGGTCGCTCTACGAACAGATCGCGCTTGAGGTCTTCCCGGATTTCGAACGAGACCAGGTCAATATCGCCGCCAGCTACCGTGGCGCAAGTCCCGCCGAGGTCGAAAAGGCGGTGCTATTCCGCATTGAAGATGCCATTGCCGGCATTGATGGCATCACCAACCTCTACTCCACCGCCTTCGAAAATGCTGGCGTGGTGATGGTAGAGACAGAGCATGGACAAGCCCGTGAGCTGCTGGATGATATCAAGGGTGAGGTCGACGCAATCACCACCTTCCCTGATGATGTCGAGCGTCCCACCTACGCCATCCAGCAGTTTCACCGGCAGACCATCAGTGTTGTGGTCTCCGGCAGCCTCTCCGAGAAGGAGCTGCACCAACTGGGGGACCAAGTCCTGGATGACTTGACCGCTTTGCCAGAAGTAACTCTGGTAGAGCGTGCAGGCGTACGCCCACTGGAGATCCAGATTGAGGTCGACGAGGAGACCCTGGCTCGACACCAACTCACTTTTGACGAGGTGGTTCAGGCCATCCAACGCCACTCTACCGATGTCCCTGCTGGCACATTGAAGAGTGAAAACAGCGAAATCGTCCTCCGCACCCAGGGGCAGCGCTATGGCGAGATGGATTTTGCAGCCACTCCGATTCGCACCTACCCCGATGGCAGCCAACTCACCCTGCGTGAGGTCGCGACTATCCATGATGGCTTTGAGGAGAATCCTCTCTTCTCCGAGTTCAACGGCAAGCGGGCCGTCATGATTGATGTCTTTACCACAGGCGATCAGAGCGTACTCGACGTGAGCCAGGCGGTTCGCAACTATATTGCCGAAAGCCGCACCACCATGCCAGAGGGAATCACGCTTGGATACTGGCGCGACCGTGCCAAAATTGTGCAGCTACGACTCAACACCCTGATCAACAGTGCTTGGCAGGGTGGGCTACTGGTCTTTCTCTGTCTCACCCTTTTCCTTCGACTCTCTGTCGCCTTCTGGGTCTGCATTGGCATTCCGATCAGTTTTCTTGGCACCCTCGCACTGCTTCCAGAGATGGGCATCAGCCTCAATATCATCAGCCTCTTCGCCTTTATTCTGGTGCTCGGCATTGTGGTCGATGACGCAATCATCACCGGGGAGAACATCTACTCCCATCTGCAGCGCGCGGAATCCTCCATCGAGGCCGCCATTCAGGGCACTCGTGAGGTAGCCATCCCTGTCACCTTTGGCCTGCTCACCACCCTCGCCGCTTTCCTACCCCTCCTCTTTATCGATGGGCGTCGTGGTTCACTCTTTGCACAGATCCCAATGGTGATCGTGCCGGTTCTGCTCTTCTCCTGGATTGAATCAAAACTGATTCTCCCTGCTCACCTGCGCCACGTACGCCTACGACACCAACACACCCCAGGACTGCTGACCCGCATGCAGCAAGGCGTTGCCGATGGTCTGGAGCGCGCTATCCTACGCTTCTACCGCCCGCTGCTGAATCGAGCGTTGCGCCACCGCTATCTGACACTCGCGCTGTTCCTCGGTTTTACCATCATCCTCATTAGCTATGTCGCCAGTGGACGTTACGGGTTCAGTTTCTTCCCTCGAGTGGCAACCGAGACCGTTCGCGCCACGCTGGTGATGCAGCCCGGCACCCCGGCTCACATTACCGAGTCCCATGTCCGTGAGATGGAACAGGTAGCGCGGAAACTGCAAAACAGACACACTGACCCGGAAAGTGGAGAGTCGATCATTCGCAACATCCTGATCAGTGTCGGCTGGAAAGCGGGCAATTCTCATAACCGTGATGCCGCAGGCAAATCAGAGGTGGGGCAGGTCAGCCTAGAGCTCATTCCACCCGAGGAGCGTACCCTCGACCTCTCTACCAAGGCGCTGGTGAAACAGTGGCGCAAACAGATTGGGGCGATTCCTGGATCCCAAGAGCTGAATTTCCGCGCCGAGATTGGCCGCGGGGGAGACCCTGTGGACATCCAGCTCACCGGCAATGACTTCCCGATGCTGGGCGAGGCCGCTGCCCGCATCCGCCAACGTCTGAAAGAGTATCCTGGACTGTTTGATATTCAGGATAACTTCGAGCGCGGCAAACCGGAGGTCCGTCTCACCCTCAAACCTGAGGCCGAGAAGCTGGGCATTACCACCCGAGATCTGGGAGAGCAGGTACGTCAGGCATTTTTCGGTGCCGAGGTGCAACGCGTTCAACGCGGGCGAGACGATGTTCGAGTCATCGTTCGCTACCCCAAAGTACAACGCAGCTCACTCGACACCCTGGAGACGATGCGTATCCGCAGCAGTGATGGCACCGAAATTCCGATCGGCAATGTCGCCGAATTCCACCATGGTCGCTCCTTCTCCGAGATCTCTCGCATCGATCGTAAACGGGCAATCAATGTCACTGCCGACCTCGACAAGAAAAAGGTGGATACCAACAAAATTCGCCGCGATCTGGCCCCTTTCCTCAAGCAGTTGGAACAGGAATATCCGGGACTGAAAACCAGCTTCGAGGGTGAGATGAAAGAGCAAGAGCGCTCCTTCGGCAGCCTCTTCTACGGTACCCTGCTCGCCTTTGCCGCAATTTATACGCTGCTGGCGATCCCACTACAGTCCTGGAGCCAACCCGTACTGGTAATGCTGGTGATTCCGTTTAGTGTCGTCGGGGCGCTGATTGGGCATATGGCGATGGGGCTCAATCTCAGTATTGTCAGCATCATGGGGATGCTCGCCCTGGGCGGTGTCGTGGTCAACGATAGTCTCATTCTGGTGGAGTGGATCAATCGTAAGATTCGTGGAGGCATGGCACTGATGGAGGCGGTTGGCAGTGCTGGTGTTGCCCGCTTCCGCCCCATCCTGCTGACCTCGCTTACCACCTTCTTCGGACTCACACCGCTGATGCTTGAGAAGACCACACAAGCACAGTTCCTGATCCCGATGGCGGTCTCACTGGGGTTCGGCATCCTCTACGCTACCCTGATCAGCCTGATTCTGATTCCCTCCGGCTACCTGATTCTCCAGGACCTTCTCAGAGGGCTGGGGCTACGCACCCCTCCAAAGAAATAGCCACAATTCCAGTCAGTTATCTGGAAACCTTT
>CAZKCT010000044.1:0-15299 GCA_964551545.1 uncultured Piscirickettsiaceae bacterium
GTCATATACTTGGTGAAATCAATCTGGTGGCTTAGTTAACCGGACAGTAGTGAGAGTAATTACTAATTAGTACCTTTAAATAGAATTTACGAACGTAACAAGGGAATTTCTTATGAAGCAGAGAGTGATAACACTTCTTGTAGCCATACTGGCTGCACCAACCACATCATGGGCACAGGCCGGAGATCTCTACGGCATTATTGGAATGCAGAATAGTGAAGTTGACGCAGACACCTCCGCATTGAGCGACGCAGGACTATCCATTGATGATAACGATGCCAGCTATAACTTTGGTATTGGCTACCAAGTTAACGACACCGTTTCCATTGAGGCCGGGTATATGGATATGGGCACCCCTCTCACAGCAAGTGGCTCATATAGCGCAACCTCAGCTGGCTCTGGAACCTACGGCACTTCAACTTATAGCTATACCGAAAATGCCGCCGGTACAGTTAATGCGGATGCAGATGCTGATGGATGGACACTCGGTGCTGTTTTTAATATGCCCGTTACACCACAAATCGACCTACTGGCAAAAGCGGGGTATTACTTCTGGGATGCTGACGTAACAGCAACTGGCACTGTCACAGGCGCTGGCTCCGTCACCATTGACGGGACAACCTACTCTGCCGGTGGAACCGCATCCATCAGCGCCTCAAGCTCAAAAAGCGGGGAAGACCTGTACTACGGAATAGGCGGCTCATACAAGCTAGATGACAATTACACAGTAAGGGGTGACTACACCAGATATGAGGTTTGGGATCAGGATGTCGACGTAATAGGCGCCGCACTGCTGGTTAAGTTCTAATCAACGTCCATTTCAACCACAAATCAAACACAAAGGCCGCTCCAGCAAGCGGCCTTTTTATTGGCTGCTATCCGTGGTACTGCGCACTCAACTCATGCACCGCATTGACAAAGACACCCGCATTTTCCGGATCGACAAACTGGTGAATGCCATGTCCCAGATTGAAGATATGGCCTGAGCCACTGCCGTAACGGGAGAGAATGGTCGCCACTTCCTGACGAATGCGCTCCGGTGTTCCATAAAGCACTGCTGGGTCCATATTGCCCTGCAATGCCACCTGATCCCCAACACGAGCACGGGCATCTCCAATATCTACGGTCCAGTCGAGCCCCAACGCATCACAGCCTGTCTCCGCTATCGACTCCAGCCAGAGTCCTCCCCCCTTGGTAAAGAGGATGACCGGCACTTTGCGCCCTTCACTCTCGCGGTTGAGCCCATCCACAATCTGCTGCATATAACGCAGTGAGAACTCCCGGTAGGCCTCGTGTGAGAGCGCCCCACCCCAACTATCAAAGACCATCACCGCCTGTGCGCCGGCTGCAATCTGTGCATTGAGGTAAGCAGTGACCGAACGGGCGGTCACATCCAGAATCTTGTGCAACGAAGCGGGATCCGAGTACATCATCCCCTTGGTGGTGGCGTACTCCTTGCTCGATTTCCCCTCCACCATATAGGTCGCAAGGGTCCAGGGGCTACCGGCAAACCCGATTAGCGGCACTCGACCATCCAGTTCACGCCGGATGGTACGAACCGCATCCATTACATACTTGAGCTCCCCCTCTGGGTCGGGAACAAAAAGTTTGTCGATATCGGCAGCCGTGCGTACGGGGCGCTCAAAATTGGGCCCCTCCCCCTCCGCGAAGTAGAGCCCCAGCCCCATTGCATCGGGTACGGTAAGAATATCGGAGAAGAGAATTGCCGCATCCAGCGGATAACGCTCCAGCGGCTGAATGGTCACCTCACAGGCCAGCTCGGGATTCTTGCAGAGATCCATGAAGCTACCCGCCTGTGCGCGTGTGGCCTTGTATTCAGGCAGATAACGGCCCGCCTGACGCATCATCCAGACCGGTGTGACATCCACAGGCTCCTTCATCAGGGCGCGTAAAAAACGGTCATTCTTCAATGCGGTCATGGATCCTCCAGCTTGTTTTCTTCCTTGTATTCAATCCGCGATTCTACTCTACTTTGATCGCAGATGGGTGACGCAGCCGCATTCGATATCCTCTTTTTCTCGGCACCAACCACCCCTGTACGATCACACTGCGCCCTTGCAGGGAAAGCAGGTCAATCTCTCCCTCAAAGTGGACAAGATTCTCAACCGGGACCTGGATGGAAACCTGATGGCTCAAGTCAATCCAGAGCCACTTCTGGTGCCGCTCCACCCTCTCCACAGCACCACGAATCCGTTGAAATCCCCCAGCCTGAATCTGGTCAGTGCGTATAGGTCGGTAGTAGGGGTGCCCCCAAACTCCTCGACGCTGCGCCTGGGCCTGCTGCTCCAGCATTGGATAACAGTTGTTATTCCAGAGGTTGGGCGGCACCACCAGCGCAAACCCGAACCCTTCACGCAACAGGGTAGCCGCCACATCCTCCCCTTGACGGCTGAAGCCGTGGGCCAACACTCGGCCATAACGATCCTCTCGTTCCACCCCAGTCCTCAACCAGATTTTGGGCGGACTCCCCAGCAATTCCTCGAGGCGCTCCGCTGCAGCAGAAGAGAGCGGCTGCGCAGGGGTCACCCGACCTTTGCGCTCTCGCTCCAGCTCCGGAGTATTGATACCCATCAGACGGACACTACGCCCATCCTGCAGACGAACGGTATCTCCATCGTGCACCTTTTCCACACCATGTGCGGTCAACGATTCAGGCACTGGAGATTGACACGGATCAACGCCCGCTAACGCAACGCCAGCACATAAAAAAAGGGCACCCCCAAGGAGCGCCCTTTCTCTTCGGATCAATCCGAACAATTCGATTAAAGCGCCCCGAACTTCTGGCGGAACTTCTCGACTCGGCCAGCGGTATCTACAATCTTCTGCTTACCGGTAAAGAAGGGATGACACTGTGAGCAAACGTCAACACGCAAACTCTCATCTGCCATGGTTGATTTGGTGGTGAACTCGTAGCCGCAGCTGCAGGTCACGTTGAGGTCACTATATTCTGGATGAATTCCGCTTTTCATAACGCTTTCTCAGTATTTCTTTCAAAAATGGCTTTTATTGGGCCCACGACCCAAATTCAGGACGCGCAATTATACCCAAAACAGCCGCCGCCGCAAGTCATTACCGCTTCATTGCATCAAAGAAATCGGCATTGGTCTTAGTCGCACGCAGCCGCTCCAGCACAAATTCCATCGCTGCCAGCTCATCCATGGGATGGAGCACCTTACGCAGCAGCCAGATCTTCTGCATCTCGTCCTCTTTCGTCAACAGCTCTTCTCGGCGGGTACCGGAACGGTTGATGTTGATAGCCGGGAAGACGCGCTTCTCTGCAATACGACGATCCAGATGCAGCTCCATGTTACCGGTGCCCTTGAACTCTTCGTAGATCACATCATCCATCCGTGAACCAGTCTCAATCAGTGCGGTTGCAATGATGGTCAGGCTACCGCCCTCTTCCACGTTACGAGCGGCACCGAAGAAGCGCTTGGGACGATGCAGCGCATTGGCATCAACACCACCGGTCAACACCTTGCCCGAAGAGGGCGCCACAGTATTGTAGGCACGGGCCAGACGGGTAATGGAGTCGAGCAGGATCACTACATCCTTTTTGTGCTCTACCATCCGCTTCGCCTTCTCGATCACCATTTCGGCAACCTGCACATGACGCGATGCTGGCTCATCAAAGGTACTGGAGACCACCTCGCCCTTCACAGAGCGCTGCATCTCAGTCACCTCCTCTGGACGCTCATCGATCAACAATACGATCAGTGAGACATCGGGTTGGTTGTACTCAATCGCCTTGGCAATATTCTGAATGATGACGGTTTTACCCGCTTTCGGAGGAGAGACAATCAGACCACGCTGTCCCTTACCAATGGGCGAGGCCAGATCAATCAGACGCGCGGTCAGATCCTCAGTTGAACCATTGCCACGCTCCATCGTCAGACGGTCATTGGCGTGCAGCGGAGTCAGATTCTCAAACAGTACCTTGTGTTTGCTCTTCTCTGGCTTCTCTCCATTGATGCTATCGACCCGGTGGAGCGCAAAGTAACGCTCCCCCTTCTTTGGAGAACGAACCGTTCCCGTCACAGTATCACCGGTTCGCATCCCGAAACGGCGAATCTGGTTGGGCGAGACATAGACATCATCTGGCCCGGCCAGATAGGAGCTGTCGATCGAGCGCAAGAAGCCATAACCATCCTGCAAAATCTCCAGCACCCCACCAGCCTCAATACTCTCACCACGCTGTGCGAGCCCCTTGAGAATGGTGAAGATCAGATCCTGCTTGCGCTGCCGATTCTGCAGGTTAATCTCGTTGGTTTGGGCAATTTCGTGAAGTTCGGGAACGCTTTTCAGCTTGAGATCGGTTAGATGCATGTTGAGTTTTGTCAGTGTGAAATAGAAATTAAGGAACTGCCTGTCCCGAAGAATCTCAGAAAAGAGAGGGAAGGCTGAATGATGTCAGGTTTTAAACAGTGTGCGACCCGAAGAACTCGGGTCGCGACAATAGAGAGCTAGAGGTTCTCCTCAAGGAATGCAGAGAGCTGAGACTTGTTGACCGCCCCCACCTTGGTCGCCTCAACGGCACCATCCTTGTAGAGCATCAGCGTTGGAATACCGCGGATACCAAACTTTGGTGGCGTGTTCGGGTTCTCGTCAATGTTGAGCTTAGCCACTTTGACTCGGCCAGCGTACTCACCCGCAACCTCTTCCAGTACTGGACCAATCATCTTGCAAGGACCACACCACTCAGCCCAGAAGTCGACCAGTACGGGCAATTCTGCACCCAGCACCTCATCGTCAAAACTGCTGTCGGTAATATAGACGATATCGTCACTCATTTTTGTACTTCTCCTTAGGGGGAATGAATCTGGAGTTTCCACCATGCTGGGTGGACTCTGCCGATTAGAATTCCATGGGATTTTGTTTTTTGATCTTCTGAACCTCATTCAGAAGTAACACTATGTTGCCTATTTCAGCTTAAACATTGGCACTTTGCAACCCTTATTTTGTACCGATTTCTACTGTTTCTGCTATGCTCCGCCACCATGAATCAACCGACTGACACAAGCGACGACAAGAATTCCCACCTCTCCGAGACCCTCTTCTCCTCCCTGGACCTTCACCCGGAGTTGATGCGAGGCATTGAGGCAATCGGATTTGAGTACTGCACCCCCATCCAGGCCGGCACCCTACCACTGGCACTCAAGGGAAATGACATTGCCGGACAGGCCCAAACCGGCACCGGAAAATCTGCTGCATTCCTGCTGGCAACCATGGATCGGCTGATCAAACACTCTGCTCCCGGCTGGAAAAAATTGAACCAGCCCCGCGCCTTGATTCTTGCCCCCACCCGTGAACTGGCCATTCAGATCCACAGCGATGCCGAGGCACTGGGGCGTTTCACTGAACTCAAACTGGGGCTCGCGTACGGTGGCACTGGCTACGAGAGTCAACGCAAAGCGATTGAAGAGGGGCTGGATATTCTGATCGGCACACCCGGCCGCATCATCGACTATTTCAAACAGCATGTCTTCGATCTCAAGGCTGCCGAAGTAGTGGTGATGGATGAGGCTGATCGCATGTTTGACCTCGGCTTTATTAAAGATATTCGTTACTTGATGAACCGCTGCCCTAAGCCTGAAAAGCGCCAGAGCATGCTCTTCTCCGCCACCCTGTCCTTCCGGGTGATGGAGCTGGCCTACGACCATATGAACAATCCGGAACAGATCAAGATTGAGCCGGAGCAGGTGACCGCCGCCAAGGTTAACGAGGTCGTCTATTATCCCGCCAATGAAGAGAAAATCCCACTGCTCATCGGACTGATGAAACAGATGGCACCACACCGCAGCATTGTCTTCGTCAACACAAAATATGAGGCCGACAAGGTGTGGAGTTTTCTCGAAGGCAATAGCTTCCCGGCTGCCGTACTCTCTGGTGATGTCCCGCAGAAGAAGCGTCAATCCCTGCTAGAGAAGTTTCAGCAGGGCGAAGTGCCTGTGCTGGTTGCTACCGACGTCGCTGCACGTGGGCTGCATATTCCTGAAGTAAGCCATGTCTTTAACTACGATCTACCACAGGATCGTGAGGACTATGTCCACCGCATCGGCCGTACTGCCCGCGCCGGTGCCAGTGGAGACGCGATCAGTTTTGCCTGTGAGAAATACTCCTTCTCCCTACCAGAGATCGAAGATTACATTGACCACAAAATCCCGGTCGGCAGCATCGCCGCCAACATGCTGGCGGCGCTGGAGCGACCAGTCAAACGCCCATCGCGCGATCGCGGGGGCCGTCCCGGAAACCGAGGCTCCAACCAGAATCGACGGGGTAAACCTCATAGCGGACACCGCAACGGGCAACGCCGCCAAGGGTCACGTCGGTAGCTAACCCCTTCACCTCATTGACGGGACTGGTAATAGCTCCCTGAAATGGTGAATAGCTTCAAAATCCTCCACATTTTTTGGAGGATTTTTTGTATCAGGTTGATGCACAGCCAGCAGATGACGGATTCCATACTGCTGCGCTGAACGCAGCACATTGAGGCTATCATCCACCAGTAGCGTAGTCTCTGGATCATAGGATTCCGCAGACTGCAGCTTCTCCCAGAACAGCGGTTGCTCCTTTGGCAGACCAAAGTCATGCGAACAGAGAGCGGCATCCAGATAGGGACCAAGCTCTGTCTTTCTCATTTTCAGATCCAGGCTCTTGCCGTGAGCGTTGGTCACCAGCACCGCGCGCCGCCCCGACTGGCGTACCGCGTTAAGAAAGTCACGCACATACGGGTGCTCTGCAATCAGATGGTGCACCTCTTCCTTGAGTTGGACAATATCCAGTTCAAGCTCACGACTCCAGTGATCGACACAGTACCACTCGATGGTTCCCTCAATCGCCTTGTAGCGCTGAAACAGCGCCGCCTTGGCATCCTCAAGCGCCAGTGCATTTTTCTCAGCATAGCGCATCGGCACATGCTCCAGCCAGAAGTGGTTATCAAAATGGAGATCCAGCAGAGTGCCGTCCATATCAAGCAGAACCGTTCGGATTTGTGACCAATCGACCATAGTGCGGTAGGATAATGGTTTACCAATTATTAGGCCATAAAGCGGCTGTCGCTCTCCAATAGCCGTTTTCCATGGATGACCGCAAGTATCAATACCTCATCTCCTTCCAACTGATAGATCAGTCGATAACTAAAGACAAACTGCTCGCGTATTGCTTCCTGCCCCAGCCCTGGAACTACCCTGCCAGCCTCTGGAAAATCGATGACTGATTCCCCCTTATTCAGAATAGTCTCAACAACATGCTGCGCATAATATGCTGAATCTCGCGCAATAAATTCTGCAATCCCAGATATATCCTGAAGTGACTCCTCAGACCATATCAGAGTTCGAGCCATTTTTTCAGATGCTCCCGAACCTGTGTCGTTGAGTAGTGACGCCCCTCCTGAATATCATCCTGCCCCTTTCTGATCTTCTCCAGAACATAGAGGTGGTACTGCACATCCTCAATCTCTGTATCATCAGGCAGATGGTTGATTAACTCCTTAACCTCTCGCATTGCAACAGTCATCTTCAGTTTCTCCATTAATCATTCAGCACAGTTAATAGAT
Organism: uncultured Piscirickettsiaceae bacterium; assembly: GCA_964551545.1. GTDB lineage: Bacteria > Pseudomonadota > Gammaproteobacteria > Thiopontia. The sequence continues at coordinate 7,577 of CAZKCT010000044.1, forward strand.
CCAGCTCTTTTTGCTGAACAACCCTCCAAAGCTCAACCATTTCTGTACGCGTACCCGACCGAACTTTCTTCAACCCAACCTCTTGTCCTACTTGGTGTATTACATCATCAACAAGCTTGGAATCACTCTTGGTAAAAATACTTTCCATCAACCCGAGTTTCTCTGGGTAAGGCAAGTCACTCCAACTACGCACGACACCCCCAACGGTCATCCCACGGAATGAGATCACCTCACTAACTTCCTGCCCTTGAGGCCAAAAAATTTCCATACCAACCAGATCTTTAGAATGTTGTCGAGCACCAGACACCGCTTTCCAAATCGTCTGCTTAATCTTTCCACCTGTACGGTTAAAACGATGCTTTCTGGCTATCCACTCACAAAGATCTTTATTGGTTATAGGGCCATACTGATCGATAATCGCACACCCCATAGTACGAATCGTTGACCGATATGAGTCATCGTGGAAGCGGCTATTATCAACTGCCCCCTCATCTCTATCTATCATTGGAAACTCTTTCTCAGAGCTTATCCCTGACTCGGTATCTACGTTACCCTCTTGTTCAAGGTCAGCAGGAATAGTCGGATTCAGCTCTAATTCTTCAGCTTCAACGGAAAACTCAACAGAACGAGTCTCTTCCTCAAAATCAGGGACATCATTAATCACACGAAAATCCGTAAAGATTTCTTCTGCCGCCTCAGCACCAATAGGTGCTATCTCCATCGAAGATAACCGCTCAACCAGATTATTCCACCAATAATCCGGGGCGGTATTCCACTGGCTGCCAAACACACGCCAGAAAGTCCATCCGGCACGTTCAAGAATGGCCTGACGCTCCATATCTTTTTCCCATTGATCTGGGCCATGCCAGTGGTCACCATCCAGCTCAATCGCAAGGCGTCTGTCATCAGCACCTTCTACTACCAAGTCAATTCTGTAAGGCCCCGCCTTTACTTGTGAGTAGACGCGATAATTTGCATCAAGCAACTTCCTACAAACCACTTTCTCAAATTTAGAATCACACCGCTCAAGAACATCCTGCCCAATAACAGAACGCCCTTCCGGCATTGGCTCAGAAAAATGCTTCAGCGCCTTAAATTTCATATCCTCTGGCTTAAGGCTATCCATTGCAACAGAGTGCACCAAATACAATCTATCCCTAGCCCTACTCAGGGCTACATTAAAGCGCTGATGGTCTTCACGGGTAGTTTGCGCTCTTGCTGTGTCGGGTGCTGCAACCATAGACAGAAAGACAATACTCCTCTCTTGGCCCTGCATGGTACGGCTGTCGCCACAGATAATACTATGTTGTGACATCTTGTCCGTGCCGATACGTTTGTCCTCCATCAACATACGTTCAATACGCTCGGCTTGTTCAGTACCAATCAATGAGATCACTGCAATATCACGCTTTGAATGAATGGAGTCATTAACCAGAACTGCAATCTCATCTACAATAAATTGCGCCTCACTCTCATTTATTTTCCCTTGTCGCTTGCCATGTTCTATAAATACATCAACCAATGGAGGATCAAACCGCTCCGATGCTTTTGGTATTCGTAGAGGAATCAGTCGACCACTATAAAATTGTGTTGAAAATTGTATGATCGGTTCCACACAACGAAAATGCTCCCGCAATATCAAGTTTGACCTTGGAAACATCTGCATAGCAATCTCAAAGATTGAGCTCTTCTCATCAATGACACTTTTGTTTGGTAAGAAAGCAAGATACTGAGATCTCAACACATCAATCTTTCCAATCTTTGTTCCTACGCTGACAGGACTGACTTGCTGCTCATCACCCACAATCAAGTGTTTCTTACCTCGGGCCAATGCTGCAACCGCAGTGACATCTGACTGCGATGCCTCATCCAAGATCACCAAATCAAAATCACCCAATTCTGCACCCAATTGTTCAGCAATTTTATACTCTGGCATTACCCATACCGGAGCTGCTGGTGCTGCTATACGTGCATACTTTCTGGCAGCACGCCTCAACCTTGAGGCACTCTTTCCCGTTCCTTTCCCCAGTTTATTAATGGCTGTTGTGAATGAGGATAATGCACTCTGAATAGGCCCAGTCATCCGCTTCTTCAGGCCCGCCAAAGTACGCAAACGGATTAACTCTTCAAACTTCAGTTCCCGAGAACGGCGTAGAACATCTCGCTCTTTTCTCCATTGGTCACCATTTCCCAACGCAATAATGCTATCAACCTTTCCCTGCATGACCGCCCATTCCCATGCAACCTGCCAATTCTTTTGCAAAGTCCTATCTACTTCATAAGGATCACTCACACACTTATCAGCCCATTCAACTGCCCCTGCATCCTGTAATGCTTTGAGGTCTTGTTCAACTTCTAACAATAATGCTTGCAGCCCTGACAAACGCTGTAGTTCACTGGTTAATGCACCACGTGCTTCAATAATTTGAGGTTCACTAATATCATTTTGTCCAAGAGAATCTTTAAGTTCTGCTATGAATTGAAAAATAGGTGTATCACCATTGCTCGTAATAACCTCTAGTCTCTTGATAACTGAAGGCACTTGATAATCATCAAGGTTTGCCCTGATTGCTTTTAGAATTTTCTCCAATTGAAGATTGGCTATAGATTGCTCAATATCAATACCGTATGGAAAGAGTGCTTTCAATTGTTGAATTTGTGACAACAGCTGGCTTGCTAACTCCTTTGCCTGACGGGCGAAATTAGAAGTCTGTCCAACAATCCTCACTGCTGCTGTGCCACGTGGCAACTCAGGCAAGCAACTGGCGTCCAGCCCACTATTCCAATATTGGCGAATCTCTACATCAAGATCCTCAACCTTCAACGTATCATAGACTTTCGACCATGCTTCCACCGTCTCTGGTCTCTCTCCATCAAGGCGAATACTCTCTATTGCGGCGACCAGGCTACGGTTAAAAAGGGCTGCTCCCATCGTAACAGGTGATTTCCCAGATTTTGCTCGTGCAACTGCTGTAACAAAGCGTGAGCGATCAACTTCTTTTTGCTGATAGGTGATCTCACCCGGCGCATATCCATCAAGCAGAGCACAAGTCTGCTCAACCTGTAAGAAAACCTCTTTAGCTGACTCAGCTCCCTGTGCAACTTTAATCGCCTCTTTGAGTAATACACGCTCCCAAGACACCATACCCTGTATGGACTGATTAACGCCATCCAAGATCTCTTTAACTTGTAGAGCGACCTGATTGGCCTCAACAACATCCTTGGCCATCACAGGCTGTCCGGTAAAGTCTTCTACAGGACGGTTACGATGCTGCAACTCACTGTGGTGTGCCCGAATGAGATCTTCTGTATTTGGCAAAGCATCAATCCCTGGCAATGGCTTTCCCATATAAACGATATCCTCACCAACTTGAGGCAATATGACTCTCAATCTTTCAACAACATCTACCAGTTGTGACGATGGTAGTTGGGATGGGCGATCCATCATCCAATCATATTCATTACTCTCCTTCTGTAACTGCTGAGAAAGATCCATTGCCGTCCAATCTTTTTTCCCCTTCCATGAGAGTGGAGACAAATTCTCTAACGCAATCGCCGAGAGTCGTTGCTCACACTGAATAATATTCTCATCCAGTTCTATAATGCCCTGCTCTATCTGAGCAATACTCTCTTTTGCCTGATTAACATCCAAACTTAATACATCATCAAGCAACCTCTGAATTGCCTCCTCAAACTGTTTGTTTCCTTCACGATCTGATGCAACTGACGCAACAACAAGATTCGACAACTCTTCTGGTAATTTCTCTCTTACTGCAGCAATAGCTTCAGCGGTTCTAGCCGTTACCAGAACCCTTCTCCCCATTGCCATATAGTGGGAAATTATATTGGCAATGGTATGTGTCTTTCCTGTACCTGGAGGACCTGTTACTGTAACAACGGCCTCAGTTTCAAGCCTGTCAATAATCTCAGACTGCTCTCTGTTGTAAGGAAGAGGGAAAAAATAACTACTTTTCGATTGGAGTGTTGGTGATGTGTTCTCAGAAGAACCATTCATTGTCCATTCACCCTGATCTTGAGAATGTTCTATTGACAATCCTCCCAAGTCTGAGCTCAGTTCCCAATCATCCTCTGTAGACTCTGAATCCTGCTGTACAGCTACTAGCCCTCTCAAACTTTCTGGAAGATCATCATCACTTTTTATTTGTTCAATTTTTGAGCGTATATTTTCGAGATCCTGCTGACGCAGACTTTCTGAACGTCGTCTCCCATAAACTGCCCATGATGAATAAATTTTCAGTTCACCTGTTGCTGCCTTTACCTCAGAACCATCACGAATATTTTCACGTGTAATATGTTGAGCTCTTGATGAAAGTCTTGTGGCTGCTGCATCCAACAGATTCTCCCAAACAACAACATCAAAAGGGGTAACTTCTGTATCCTCTTTCAACAGTAGAGAAAATCTCTCCTGCAGATCTCTCTGTGCTGCTGCAGCCCCCTCAATCTGCAGCTCCAGAAATGGCTTTAAAGTAAAGAGTGGGTCAATACTCCTTGGCCTGATGCAAAGTCCACCGCCAAGTAGAACCTCAAGATCAACCAACTGTTCGATCAACGGCAGATCTATCTCATCACCATTGACTTTCCATCGTGCCAAACCAATTCCCCAAACCAATTCCATTGGTTTTGAGGAATCACCACCATGCAGTGCATTCTGTATTTTGAAGAGTTGGTTATAGAGCCCTATTGATTGCCGAACAGGTTTCTCAGCCTTTGCCCACTTTGACCATACATGGGCTCTCCATTCCTCTAACTCCTGCCCAACCTGCTCAAGACGATCTAGATGAAGCACTACTTTTTTCTGAAACTCCCCTGATTCTGAGTCATCACCAAAAGAATAGATGTCATCCAAATCAAGCAATTCAGCTTCACAAAGCTCCGAAGCTTTATCAATATCCACATCCACCACTATCGAAGATCTAAATTCCGGCTGCCTATCAGGCAAGTCAAATCGTCCTTCAATCCACTGAATCAGGTTCTCTGATGGCTTTGGCGGCGCTGTCTCTCGCAGCCTCTCAAGCTTCAACCAGTTTTCATTATCTGGCTGTAAGGTTAGGCCCGGCAGGCCCGTAATTTTCCATTCAGGGAAAAAACCATGTTTATCACTCTGCATGCGCAAAGGGGTTGTTCCCTTTGCCTCAAGCACCCCTTGAGCAAACCGGAAAAGCCCTGAAAGCTTTTCGCCATCTGTTACTGACGAGGCATTACTCATAGTTTTTTCTGCTGGGAAAATCTTTAATGACCATTTACCCACTATACATGATCATTAAATGTCTATGTGTTACAGGATGTTACAAGAATTTGAGAGGACACATCAAATCGACTCAAGACTTCAATGCCATGATTTACCATAGTGCGGTAGGATAACGGGATGGATAACTCGAATCCAGAACGAAAACCGCCTCAAATTCTGCGCACCGAGATTGCCGCACAGAGCCGACTCTTTACTGTCGAGTCGATGGAGCTTCGCTTCTCCAACGGGGTCGAGGCACAGTGGGAGCGACTCAAGGGCTCTCCACGTGGTGCCGTACTGATTGTGCCGATGCTGGATGAGGATACGGTACTGCTGATTCGTGAATTTGCCGCCGGAGTGGAGCGCTACGAACTGGCGCTGCCAAAGGGTAAAATCGATGCCGACGAGTCCATTCTAGAGGCCGCTAATCGCGAAATGATGGAGGAAGTAGGCTACGGTGCCAACCGCCTCACCCATCTCGACTCCGTCACCATCGCCCCCGGATATCTGAGCCATACCACCCACATTGTGGTTGGTGAAGAGCTCTATGAGAAACGGCTAACCGGTGATGAGCCTGAGGAGATCGAGGTCATTCCATGGAAACTGAGTGAGCTCAATTCACTTCTGGCCCATCAAGAGATGACCGAGGCCCGCTCCATCGCTGCACTCTTCATGGTGCGAGAGAGACAATCGTAATGGAACCACTGGAACTGAAACCATTGATAGAGCCACTGATTCGGCTCGCCCAGCAGGCCGGCCAGGAAATTGTAAAAATATACGACATCGGCTTTGAGGTGACTGACAAAGCCGACGACACCCCGCTCACTGATGCTGATCTCGCTGCCCACGAGGCCATCACCCACGGGCTGGCACAGCTCACTCCAGAGATCCCAGTCCTCTCAGAGGAGTCGGAGAGTATCCCTTATGAGGAGCGCCGCCAGTGGCAGCGCTACTGGTTGATTGATCCACTCGACGGCACCCGTGAGTTCATCAAGCGCAACGGTGAATTTACCGTCAATATTGCCCTGATCGAGAATCAGCAGCCAATCCTTGGGGTGATTCAGGTGCCAGTCAACGGCATTCTCTACTATGGCTGGCGTGACGGCGGATCCTGGAAGCAGCTCCCAGATCAATCACCGGAACAGATTCATGTCCGCACCCCATCCAGTGAGCAGCTAGTAGTGGCCGGCAGTCGTTCCCATCAGAATGAAATCATCACTGAATTCCTCGACAAAATTGGCTCCCACCGCATCTTTCCGATGGGGAGCTCTCTCAAGTCCTGCCTGGTGGCCGAAGGGCAAGCGGACCTCTATCCAAGGCTCGGCCCCACCTCAGAGTGGGATACCGCAGCAGCACAGTGCATTGTGGAAGAGGCGGGCGGGCAGATCACCGACACAGCGATGAACCCCCTACGCTATAACACCAAGGAGTCTCTGCTCAATCCGCACTTCTTTGTCTTTGGGAAAGGGGACCAGAACTGGTCCAAATACCTGTAGCCGAGTGGTCAGACGCTGTCGGGAATGGGGCAGCAATCATCTCCGTAGACCGCCATCACCTCTTTCAGCTCGGTCAGCATCGCACGACACTCTTCAATGGAGAGCTCATCACATGGGTGAACCTCCTCTCCATCATCAAGTTGTCGAATAATCTCCCGCGTCTTCTCGCAACCCATCTGGCCTACGATCTCTAGTGCACGGTCGATTTTTTTCTGGTTCATAAACAGATTGTGTCGGTATGCTGTGAATCTTCTCTCAGAGAGAACCAAGTATCAGCAGCCGATTATACAGACTGTAGCGGTATAAAAAACCCTGTTGATAGATCTATCAACAGGGTTTTAGAAGATGGTGGCCGGAGGTGGAATCGAACCACCGACACGAGGATTTTCAATCCTCGACTTTAATACCTTTAGCGACCTAATACTGTCGCGATAATTATATATCATACTGTATTTAGAAGATTAATTATCCACATCTTTCCAATCCTGTATACTTAAATCCACAAATTAAAGTATACGAAAAGTATACAGGAATAAGCTTGAGCAATTCACCATGGCTAACAAACGACAATCGAAAGAACGCATTAAAAGCACCAAAAATGGGAAGTGGTCTCACCAGCAACTTGTCGCACTTCCCCCTGAAGACAAAGAGTTCTGGGAATGCGAACCCGCAAGCAAAGGGTTCTGCATCAGAGTATCTCCAGCAGGGAAGAAGACTTTCATATTTCGCTACAACAACCTCGGGAAACGCAAGTACATCAATCTAGGCGAGTTCGGCACCACTGACCTTAAGGATGCGCGCATAGCAGCGACCAACTACGCGAACCAACTCCTCAAAGGAGTAGACCCTGCTCAAGAAATTGAGCACAACAAGGCCGCAGCACTGGCACAACAACGAAAGTCTGAAGCCGACAAGAAAACCCCTACTCTTAACACAGTCCTTGATACTTACCTATCAAAGCGATCAGCAAACACACAAT
>CAZKCT010000045.1:0-15264 GCA_964551545.1 uncultured Piscirickettsiaceae bacterium
ACCTTCACTATATACTATGTCATCTCTTTATCTTTGCCCCAATTTCTCTTCGCACGCCACCACTGATGATTCTGATCTTCAACAAGCCCTATAACGTATTAACCCAGTTTAAAGACCAAGAGGGGCGCTCCACCTTGGGGGATTACATCCCGGTCAAACAGGTCTACCCAGCGGGTCGCCTTGATCGAGACAGTGAGGGGCTACTGGCTCTCACCGACGATGGAAAACTACAGGCGAAGATCAGCCATCCTCGCCACAAAATGGAGAAGGGGTACTGGGCGCAGGTTGAAGGCATTCCTGATGAGGAGGCACTACAACAACTGCGCGACGGCGTTGCATTGAAGGATGGAAAAACAGCACCTGCCAAGGCAAAGCGTATCGATCCTCCCAAAATCTGGCCACGAACTCCACCCATCCGAGAGCGAAAAAATATCCCGGACTGCTGGATTGAGCTACGCATTCGCGAGGGGAAAAATCGCCAAGTCCGGCGTATGACCGCCGCCGTTGGCCATCCAACCCTGCGACTGATTCGCTTTGCCATCGGCCCCTGGTCACTGGAAGATCTGCAGCCTGGGGAATGGCGTAAAATAGAGCCTTGAATGGAGATTATTGTATGGACCATGGACGCCCCCACCTCACCGTTGCATCCCTGATTGAGCAGGACCACCGTTTTCTGATGGTTGAAGAGATGGACCGAGGCGTTGCCGTTCTCAACCAGCCGGCCGGCCATATGGAATTTGGAGAGTCTCCAGAGCAGGCGGCCATCCGTGAGACCCTGGAAGAGACCGGATGGACCTTCAAGCCCACCGCCCTACAGGGGATCTATCAGTCCATTGATCCAAAAAGAAAAATCCAATATTTACGCATCGCATTCACTGGTCATGTCACCCATCACGATCCACTGCGCCCACTCGACGAAGGGATTTTACGCACTCACTGGATGAGTTATGACGAGCTCTTGGCAGAGAAGGAGCACCTGCGTAGCCCGATGGTGTTGCGCTGCATCGAAGACTATCTGCAAGATGAGAATCATCCGCTCGAATTGATCCACTCTGACCTACCCACCTACACTCCGCCCACACCCCCATGAGTCAAACTGAACGTGTCATTGTCGGCCTCTCCGGTGGGGTCGACTCCTCGGTCGCCGCCAAGCTGCTGCTCGATCAGGGGTATCTGGTCGAGGGGCTCTTCATGAAGAACTGGGAAGAAGATGACGAGAGCGGTTACTGCAGCGCTGAAGAGGATCTCGCTGACGCACAGCAGGTAGCGGATCAACTTGGCATTCCTCTGCATACCGTCAATTTTTCCCATGAGTACTGGGAGCGGGTCTTTGAACACTTTCTCACGGAGTACCGTTCAGGTCGTACCCCCAACCCAGATATCCTCTGCAACAAGGAGATCAAATTCCGCGCTTTCCTTGAACATGCACTCGAGCTCGGCGCCGATAAGATTGCTACAGGTCACTATGCACAGATGAAAGAGCACGATGGAACCTTTCAGCTTCTGAAAGGGGTCGATCACAATAAGGATCAATCCTACTTCCTCCATCTGCTCAACCAGCGCCAACTCTCTCACGCCCTCTTTCCACTTGGAACAATGGAGAAGAGCGAAGTCCGTGCAATTGCAGAGCAATCTGGTTTTTCCAATGCCGACAAGAAAGATAGCACCGGCATCTGTTTTATCGGCGAACGCAACTTCCGGGGTTTTCTCAATCAGTACATCCCGGCACAACCAGGGGAGATCCAGACCCCAGATGGGGAGGTGATTGGCCACCATCAGGGGTTGATGTATCACACACTGGGACAGCGCAAAGGGCTGGGCATCGGGGGGCTGACTAACTACAGTGAAGAGCCGTGGTATGCCGTAGCAAAAGATCTAAAAAACAATATTTTGATCGCCGGACAACAGAAGAATCATCCTCTATTGATGAGCCAGACCCTCTATAGTGAGCGCATTCACTGGATCGGTTCCCCCTCACCACTACCGCTTCACTGCATGGCCCAACACCGCTACCGCCAAACCGACCAATCCTGCACCATTCTTGAGAGCACCTCAAAAGGGGCCACCATCCATTTCGACCAACCGCAACGAGCCGTCACGCCGGGGCAATCGGTGGTCTTTTATGGCGACAACCAATGTCTGGGTGGGGCTGTGATAAACTCCTTCGAATGAAAAAGATCCCTCTTTCCATGCTAATGCTGCTGCACCTATTGCTTGCTGTTAGCGCAAATGCAGCAGAGCCCCCTACCCAGGAGATACTGGTCCAGCACTCTGTGATCAAGATGCGACTTGCCCCCTCCGTCTCGATTGAAGATGCCACTGATGCGATCCTCTCCAAGGCGGCAGAGCTCAATCTCAAGCTGGTGGGTCGGCAACAGACCTCCAAGGAGTTGCATAATCGTGGCATGGAATCACCCCACATTGAGATCTTCCAGTTCTGTAATCCAGAAGAGGCCGCGGTGATGGTGCGCCATGATGTCATCTACGCCTCCTACATGCCGTGCCGAATTGCTCTGGTTGAAGATAACCAGGGGGACCCTTGGCTCACCACACTCAATCTCAACATGATGATCGAGAAGAGTACGTTACCCGATGAGGTCTACCGGATTGCGGTCTCCACCAACACCAAAATGTTGACCATCATGACCGCTGGGGCCAACGGCGATTTTTGATCATGCCTCGAGGTCAATCCAGACCTCACCATTCTCCACTTTGAGCGGATAGACCCGCACCGACTCCTCCGCCGGTGGCTCCATCGGCTTCCCGGTTTCAAGACTAAAGCGGCTTCCGTGGAGTGAGCAACGCACCACCTCTCCTTCCAGACAGCCGAGATCGAGCGCAATCACATCATGCGGACAGCGATTGGCAATGGCATGAAAGCCGCTCTCGGTATGGGCCAGCAGCACATCATGACCATCCACCTGTAGGGCTCTCATTTTTCCCTGCGATAGCTCATCGACCGCAATCAGCCGTTTCATCCAACACGCCCCGCAGCACGACCACTCTTCAATACATCTCGCACCTGTTCCGCACCTTGCTCCAGTGAATCACAGCGCCCCAGATGATGGAGTGCCAGCGCACCACTCAACACCAAGGTATCAAAGGTAATCCCTTCTGTCCCCTCCAGCGCCTGAATTCCTGCCTCTGCAGCACGCTTGGAGATATCCTCATTGCCCTCAACACCAGATGGAATCGCTGGGGCACGCAAGTCATGCTGAATCCCCAGAGATTCTGGGTCAACCTGTACAGCCACCTCTGGCGCATCTCCAACAAATTGATAGGTGGTCGAGGCCTGCCGCAGTGAGGCAGTCACCCCACCCTCAACGCCACGAACCAGCAGGGCCGAGTCAAAGCCACCATGACGGGCCAGCATGGCGTAAATCTCCGCATAAGGTTTATGGACATACCCTGTCATCTGGTGCGTCTTGTTTCGACCACGGATGGGACGGGTTGAGACCTCGGTGGTAGTGATCACACTGCGCTTGATCAGCTGATTTCGCAATGGGATCAGCTTGTGCAGTGAAGGGCTGGAGTGGAGTTGATCGACATACCCCCACCCCTTATTGGGATTACTGAGTTGCGCTGCAACCGCCTCAACTGAACAGTCAACATCTACCCCTGCGGCACGCAGGATCTGGCGGTGGGTAAACCCATATTTGGGGCTCACGGTCTCCAATCCTTGAGAGATTGCTGGGACTCCCATCTCGGCCAGCAGTGGCGCCAGGAATGGGGCCGCCGGCAGCGTTCGATTGTAGCCATTGTATGGATCCACAATATCCACCACCTCATCGACATCCGCAATCGCGGTATGGGTCAGATCCTGCATCGCAGAGAGGATGCCGCGGTTCTCATCATCAGTCTCACGCTTCATGCGCAGTGCAATCAGAAAGACAGCGGCCTGCACATCGGGCACATGCCCCTCAAGAATCGCCCGCATCCCGATCCGAGCTTCCTCAAACTCAATATCTTTACTCAGCGTTGGGCCGGTAGCAATCCGCTGGATGATAGAGGTCATCATCTCTTGCGCCTCATCCCGATTCAGTGGGGGTGCGATACTCATAATTTATCCAATCCTTTTTGATCATCATCAAGAGTTGGGGCGACTCTATCACAGTTCAATTACCGCACGCTAATACTCCAACTTCCCCTATTTCTCCTGCATTTTGTAGTGATTTTCTCTACAATTCCCGCTCATGATCGATCCATCCATCTATCTCTCCGCACTGCTGATGGGCCTTCTCGGAGGCGGACACTGCGCCGGGATGTGTGGTCCCATCGTCTCCGCAATGAGCATTGGGACCGACACAAAACAGCGCAATAGGCTGACCTATCCTCTACTCTACAATGGCGGCAGAATCCTCAGCTACCTACTAGCCGGTATTGCGGTTGCAGCCATGGGCGAGATCGCCAGCCAGCTTGGGGAGGGGATGGCGGTACGCCGCACACTAACAACCATCGCCGCGCTGGTGATGATTTTGCTGGGACTCTATCTAAGTGGCTGGTGGCCGCGTGGCATCCTGCTGATTGAACGGGGTGGCTCCCTGCTCTGGCGCCTGATTGAGCCCGTTGCACGACGGTTCATCCCCATCCGCTCCCCTCAACAGGCAGTGATTGCGGGCGCACTCTGGGGTTGGATCCCCTGCGGGCTAGTCTATACCGCTCTGCTCTGGGCATTGAGTGCAGAGTCGGTACTTCAGGGTGGAATGATCATGGTGAGCTTCGGCATTGGCACCCTGCCCACCTTATTAGGAATTAGTCACTTCTCCTCAACGCTATTCACCCACCTGCAAAAACCATGGGTGCGGGGCACAACCGGTATAATGATCGCCAGTTTTGGGATCATCCAACTCTATACACTGTGAGTTCACCATGAAATTCAAGATCGACGAAGCCGAGCTAAAGGCCAGCAAAATTCCCCACGAGATTTTTCTCACCAATTTGATCGTCAACCATATCCTCTATTTTGCCTTTGCTCTGAGCGCCTCCTCACTACCAGAGCTGATTGCCGTGACCCCAGTGGTCTCGATTCTGGCACTCAGTTATACCCTGCTCCAAGGCAGAAAAAAGATCAAGAATGCCCCCTGGTTTGTACAGAACCACTGGCGCATTGCCGTCAAACGAAGTCGGCTCTTGCTACTGATGCTGTTGGGACTTGTCGCTCTACTCGCCACCTTCTACGCCATCCATATCTATGGAGAGATAGCCTTTGCAAAAATATTCCCTCTTGCCGCCGTTGTCACTCTGCCCATCATGGTCACCATCTTTGGGCTGATCATCATGGAGTCAGAGGGGCTTCACTATGCCCGCAGCGGACAGCTTCCAGATCGCATGGTAGAACGGTTTCCCCCTCCTGCAGAGATTGAGGCGATCAAGGAGGCATAATGGAAAAGACCGGACTACTCGCCGTTCTGCTGTTCGCCCTGTTGCTGTTCGGAGGAGCATTACTACTCCCGGAAGAGTCCTCAGACGCCACCAATGCCCTCCCTTGGGAAATCACCATCTCCGACAGCGGGAATAGCCAAGTCCTTGGAATTACACTAGGCAAGAGCACCCTTTCTGAAGCAGAACAGCAGTGGACCGAGGCCCCGAAAGTAACCCTGTTTCTCTCTGAAGAGCAGCGCAAGGTCGAGGCATTCTTTGCACGGATCTCACTCGGTGGCATTCGTGCCAGCATTGTGGCTGAGGTTGCTCTTCCAGAGGCACAGCTGGAGCAGCTAATTGAAGATGGCACCCGCATCTCCACTCAGGGGGATGGCAGCAGAAAAATCACGCTGGATGGTGACGGACTGGAACAGGTACGTAAGAGCCCCATTATCAGCATGACCTACCTCCCCAAAACCGACCTCTCAGCTGAGACCATTGAACGCCGCTTTGGGAAGCCCGATGAAATGATCCAGAGCGACCCTGCAACGACACACTGGATCTACCCAGCACAGGGGCTCGACATCGTTGTCTCCAGTGAGGCACGTGAGATCATGCAATACGTTCCACCCAGCAAGATCGACCGGCTAATCACGCCACTTCGAGCCAAAGTTGCCGAATAGAGGCATCACTCCGAGACAGTAGGTGACTCAACCGTTGGCCGATTGAACAAATGGTTGATCGTCACTACCTCCAGCAGCAACAGTGCTGGCCAACAATTTCCAGGATAGCAGCCAGGCAAACCGACACAGAACTCCTATATTGAACGTTTTAACCGAACCTACCGGACAGCAGTGGGCGGTGCTCTCTTTTTACTGATCTGTTGGAAGGCCATCCACACCCCATCTGGGGCTTCCCCCCATCAGGCTGGATGACCCTCTCCAGCATCATCTGTTGAGGCACAGCCACAACTACTACTGCGCAGCGTCCGATAGAAACAGTTCATCGCAACCGATGCACCAAGCACCAGCCAGATTGCCGCAATCATGAAGGCGTAGGCCTGCATACGGAAGGTTCCGGGCTCAACATTCAGATTCCACATCACGGCCATATCCGCCGGATCAAAGAATGTAAACAATATGAATGTAATCGCTACTGCCGTCAGACCACTAGTCCAGGCGACCCCCAATGCACATTTCTTTAACTCCATGACTTCCCTCCTAACAATAAAACATTCACACGCTATCCTGCTACCCAGTGAAAGACTACCCGAAGATAGTGATCCAGCAACAGGAACCCAAATAATAGACTGAGATAGATGATGGAGTAGGCAAAGGTACGAATCGCTGCCTGATCCGGCTCCTCAGCCCGATAGAGTCGAACCGCAAACCAGAGGAATCCAGCCCCCAGTGCAATCGCACCCGAGAGGTAGAGCAGCCCACTCATCTGAATGACAAATGGCAACAGTGTTACCGAAACCAACATCACCGTATACATCAGAATCTGCTGCTTGGTGAAGGCGACCCCGTGCGTCACTGGAAGCATCGGAATATCGGCCTTGGCATATTCGGCACGTCGCTTGATGGCCAACGCCCAGAAGTGAGGGGGCGTCCAGACAAAGATCACCAGAAACAGTAGTAGTGCCTCGGTGTGGATCTCACCTGTTACTGCCGTCCACCCCAACACCGGTGGTGTCGCCCCAGCAGCCCCGCCCCAGACGATATTCTGTGGTCCCATCCGCTTCAGGTACATGGTGTAGATCACCGCATACCCCACCAATGAGATCAGGGTCAGTGCTGCAGTCAGCAGGTTGACAAACGTCAGCAGCAGGACCATCGAGATGGCCCCGAGTGCCAGCGCAAAGATCAGCGCAGAACGGCGATCGACCTCTCCCTGCGGCAGGGGTCGATTCTCTGTCCGCGCCATGATGCCATCGATATGTTCATCGATCACCTGATTGATCGCCGCCCCCGAAGCGGCCGCAAGACCAATTCCTAGCGAGCCAAACAGCAGGACACTCCATGGCGGCAAGCCGTTGGCACTGGCCAATAGCATGCCCACCATTGCCGTGAAGAGGATCAGATAGACCACCTTCGGTTTTGTCAGTGCATAGTATTGACGCCAGCGCGGCGTCTCGATCGTTTGACTCTCAATCGCCAAGGTATTCAATGTCCACCACCCCACTTGTTTACTTTTAACAGCAGCTCCATATCACTCAATACCTCCGCAGCCGGCTGCTCTGGCTGGTAGTGCATCATCAGATTTCCCATCGGGTCGATCAGATAGAGATGCCCCACCGAATCCCCTCCTACAGGCACCAATACTGAACGCAGTGAGGCCACACGCTCTTCACTATCAACAATGGCAACTGTGCCGGAGTAGTCACTCTCCCACGCTGTAAAGGAGGCCATCGGCGCACTGCCGGAGAAGAGCACAACCCGGCGCACCTCACCATGATGCTCAGCCATCGCCTTACGAATCTGGCGCATGTCATAGATCCGCTTCTGACAAGGCGAGTCACAGACCTCTCCGCCCGAATAGAGCAGCGTCCAGTAGCCAGTGAGATCTCCTCTGGAGAAATTCCCGCCGCTCAAGGTAGAGAAGATCTGATCAGGAAACGGATGGACTGGCTGAATCAACTCCCCTTTATTGGAACGCCCACCCGGCAATAGATCAGGGTTGAAGTAGAGGAGCCACGCGAAAACAACCGGCAATCCAAACACGGCCATCAACAGAACCATCTGTGGTCCGCCCCAGCCCTTTCTCTGTTGATTCATGCAGAAGACTCCCTTCTCTGTTTCAGTACCAGGGCGATCCAGCCCCCAATCCCCAGTAGCGCAAAACTGAACCACTGCAGCGCATAGCCATAATGGGCATCTGGTCCTTGGGCGGGACGCTCACTGCGCCACTGCCGAACCAGTCCATCACTTGTCACATTCTGCTGACGAACTACAAACGGAAGTAACACCATACCCACTTGCTGTTCAATCTGCTGCAGATCAATATAGAGCCGCAGCGGTGCATCCGACCGTTGCGCCATCTGGAATCCCTGTGTGCGCGGCACTCGAACAACACCTTGAATCCTCTGCACCCCTTGCGGCACCTCAACCTCAGGCAAGAAGGCGCGGCTCTCGCCTTGAGAGACCCATCCCCGATTGATCAACACGACACGCTCACTTCCAACAATCTTCATCGGTACCAGCTGGTGATATCCCGCCTTACGCTGGTGTTTCCGGTTATCCAGCAAAAACTGCTGATCAACCAGATACTCCCCTTCAATCTCTACGCTTCTATATCGCATCACGGCGGGGTCCAGCTCTTCCCCGCTGATCTTCCATACCGCCTGAACATCCCTCTCAGCTCTCTCCTGTTCCAGTTGCGCCTTCTCTTCCGCACGATCCAACTGCCAGAATCCAAGCCAGAGAAACAGTCCAATCAGCGCAAACAGCAACACAGAGCCGATCCAGCTTGCTCGCGACACGTCCCTATTTCGCAGGCAACATCGCGGAAGGGGTCAGTGCATTCGGCTCAATCACATTGAAGATCGCCCCAATGATCAGCATCGCAAACAGAATCAGAGAGAGGATGATGCGGAAGGTCAAGCTGGTGACCACCCGATTCCCCTTTCCATCATCCTTGGCCAGAAAAAACATCCCACTGGCCAGTGAGAGAATAATCAGCCCCAGGACCAGCAAGACCGGAAATTTCATAAATCCCATAAGTGTTCTCCCTGATTACATCCAATAGACCAAGACAAACAACCCCAGCCAGACCACATCAACAAAGTGCCAATACCAGGCGGCCGCCTCAAAAGCGAAATGATTCTCCTCACTGAAGTGCCCCTTCATACTGCGCCCCAGCACTGCGGCCAGCATCAATGCACCAACAATCACATGGAAGCCGTGGAAGCCAGTCAGGATATAGAAAGTGGAGCCATAGACACCTGACTCCAGTGTCAGATTGAGAGCCCCATAGGCATGCATATACTCTTCTGCCTGCATGATGACGAAGATCACACCCAGTGCAACGGTCAGCACCAATCCACGAATCAGCTGTTGGCGATTCTCTTTCTTCAATCCCCAATGTGCCCAGGTTAGCGTCAGACCAGAGGTCAGCAGAATGGCCGTATTGATTGCGGGAACCCCCCAGGTATCCACCAGAGCAAAGTCCCCTCCCAGATTCCCTGGGCCTGCAGTCGGCCACTGTGCCACAAACTGATTGGTGATGAACTCATGGGTCGGCGCCAGATAACCATTGCCGCCCAGCCACTCCACCGCAATATTGCGCAGGTAGTAGAGAGAACCAAAGAAGGTGGCAAAGAAGAAAATCTCAGAAGAGATAAACCAGAACATTCCCTGACGAAAAGAGTCATCCACCTGGCTATTGTATTTCCCACTCATGTTCTCTTCGACCACATCACCAAACCAGCCAAAGAACATATAGGCCAACAGCAGCGCGCCAATCAGCATCAGAATGTTGCCAAAGCCCACCCCATTCATCGCAAGGGCTGCTCCCATCAATAGGGAAAAAACCGAAAGCATCGCCACAATGGGCCAGCGGCTCGGCTCAGGAATATAGTAGTGGTCATTGGCAGCAGACATCTTTCATCTCCTCATTATCATTATCGTTCTATCGGTCGATTACGCCCCTGCGGTGTCATATCTAGCCGCAGACTCCTTATCCGTATTCAGGAAGGTATACGAGAGATTCAGCACGGATACATCACCAGGCAAATCATTCGAGACATAAAAGCGCAAAGGCACCTCCTTGCTCTCTCCTGCCTGCAGTGGCTGATTCTCGAAACAGAAGCACTCCATCTTGTGAAAATAGCCATTGGCAAACCACGGCGTCACACTCGGAATCGCCTGTCCCACAATTGCCTCATTGGAGAGGTTCTTAATCAGAAAACTGACTTCCGTGATCTCTCCGGGGTGAACCACAACCTTTCGCACCATCGGCTTGAATTTCCATGGCAGACCATCATTGACGGTGCTATCAAACTGTACGGTCACCTGGCGACTCTGATCAGCGATTGCACTACTCTCCGAGAAGATCTCGCCACTATTTTTCAACCCAGTCACCTGGCAATAGAGGTTGTAGAGTGGGATCAGCGCAAAACCAAACCCGAACATCGCCACCACCACCCCCACCAACTTGAGTGTGGTCTTGCGGTGCTTCTGTTGCAGCTCTTCAGTCATTCATCAGGTCCATCAAGGCAGTGCCGTTGATGCCAACTGCTCCCAGAAACGAACCGAGGAGATCATCACCAATAGGGCCAGTCCAGCAAGGGTCCATGCCAGCCGACCGTGCCCCTGTTTTTTCTCTTCTGCCATCATGACCTCCTAGGCATCCGCATACTTGGCATTTTTATCCAGCTTGGGGGGGGTATTCCAGGAGTGATAAGGCGGTGGAGAGGGGAGATCCCATTCCAATCCATTATCCTTGGCTCCTTCCCAGACCACTGCAGGCGCTTTCTTTAGATTCTTTCCTCGGATCGTATCGATGACAATATAGAGCAGAATCAGATGACTCAGGCCGAAGATGAAGGCACCCACACTAGAGATCACATTGAACTCCGTAAACTGGATGCTGTAGTCGATGATGCGGCGCGGCATTCCTGCCAACCCAAGGAAGTGCTGCACAAAGAAGGTGAGATTGAAGCCAATGATATTGGTCCAGAAGAAGAGCTTTCCTAAGCGCTCGTTGTACATGTTTCCGGTCCACTTTGGTAGCCAGTAGAAGACCCCGGCAAACAACGCCAACACCGCACCCGGCACTAACACATAGTGGAAGTGAGCCACCACAAACATCGAATCGTGGTACTGCATGTCCGCTGGAATCACCGCCAGCATCACACCCGTCAACCCACCAAAGACAAACATGATCACGATTGCGATCGCGAAGAGCATGGGGGTCTCAAAGGTCAGCGATCCTCTCCACATGGTGGCGATGAAGTTGAACTTCATCAGCCCCACCGGGATCGATATAAGGATGGTCCCGATCATGAAGTAGTTGACCGCACCATACGACATGCCGATGGTGTATTGGTGATGCGCCCAGACCACCATACCCAGTGTTGCGAGAAAGATCATCGCCCCAACCAGAGACATATAACCAAACAGCGGCTTGCGCGAGAAGGTAGGGATCACCATCGAGAGCACACCAATGGATGGCAGCAGCAGAATATAAACCTCAGGGTGCCCAAAGAACCAGAACAGATGTTGGAACAGCACGGGGTCTCCGCCGCCGGCCGCATCGAAAAAGCTGGTCCCGAAGTGGCGATCAAACAACAGCATGGTCACACCACCAGCCAATACTGGAACCACCAGAATCAACAGGAATGCAGTCACCAACCAGGTCCAGACAAACATCGGCATCTGCGTCAGCTTCATTCCGGGAGCTCGCATATTGAAGATGGTGACAATAATATTGATCGAAGCCAGTACCGACGAGATCCCCAGCAGATGGATCGCAAAGATCAGGAAGTCCATCGACATCCCTACCTTGATCGAGAGTGGCGGATAGAGCGTCCAACCGGTATTGATCTGGGTTCCGCCACCTGGGAAGAATGGCACCACGAAAGAGAGAATCAGCATCGTCGCTGCCGCCGGCAGAATCCAGAAACTGAGATTATTCATCCGTGGCAACGCCATATCAGGTGCCCCAATCATCATCGGGATCATCCAGTTGGCCAGCCCTGCCGCAGCCGGCATTACCGCACCAAAGATCATGATCAGTGCATGATTGGTCACAATATTGTTGTAGAGATCTGGCTCCAGCAACTGAATTCCAGGGAACATCAACTCCATTCGGATCGCCATTGCACTGAGGCCCCCCACAAAGAGCATCGCCAGTGCAAAGATCAGGTACATGGTCCCGATATCTTTATGGTTGGTGCTATAGACCCAACGACGCCACCCCTTTATTGGTCCGTGGTCATGATCATCGTGATGAACCGCTTCCCCTGTCATATCCATTGCGCTCATTTTCTTGTTCTCCAATCCCGCTTATCGAGCTGCCTTAACAGCCGAAGGTTGCACTACATCACCCGTCGCATTGCCCCAGGCATTCCGCTCGTAGGTAACAATTGCTGCGATCTCCAGGTCAGAGAGCATTGCCCACGGCGGCATCGTGCCCTTACCGTTGATAACCATCTTCAGATGCTCCTCGATAGGACCCGTTGCCACTTTACTCCCCCGCAGCGGTGGGAAAGCAGGCGGCAGACCAGAGCCATCCGGTTTGTGACAAGCAGCACACTTGGTGTTGTAGGCCGCTTCTCCCTTGCTATAGAGCTCTTCCAGCGTCCACTCTTTATTGGAGTTGGCCTCAACCAGAGCAGCCAGCAATAGTCTCTTTTCGTTCTCAATCCAGTGATCAAACGCCTCTGGAGAGACCGCATTGATCACAATCGGCATCTTCGAGTGCCAGGTACCACAGAGCTCTGCACACTGGCCGCGATAGACTCCTTCCTTGTCTTCATCAATCTTGGCCCAGGTCTCCATGATGTAGCCCGGAATCGAATCACGCTTGAAGCCCAACTCGGGCACCCACCAGGCATGGAGTACATCAGCCGAGGTATTGAGGTAACGGATGGTGCGACCAACCGGAAGGACGATAGGGTGATCCACATCTCGCAGATAGTGCTCACCAGCAACATCCTGCTCGGTGGGGCGACTCTCTACGGTAATGGGGTAGAACTCACCATCATATTCAACGCCATGCTCCGGGAATTCATACTCCCACCACCACTGATGAGCAATCACCTTCACGTTCATATCAAAACAGCGATCCGGATCAGCCCCCTCCTCACTACAGAACTGTTTCGGAGCATTCCAGAAACGCTCCAGTGTTGATTGCGCAGAACCGGCAATCGTCAGGTCAACCACCAATACCATGGCCGGCACCATCACCCAGGACCACTGACCAAACCAGCTCTTGTGGAAATGCTGGTCAGGCTCATAGCCCTTGCTCTTGCGAAACTTGTAGAGGATGTAGACCATAACGACCAGAACAATGGCCATCAGCCAGGTAGCGATCTGCATGGTCAACATGTGAACACCATAGATATCCTGGCCCACCCGGGTCACAGGATCCGGAAAATTCAATCCATACTCAGCAGCTGACTCCATTGAGGCTACGACGCCTCCGACCCATGCAGCAACACGTCCACCCCATATCCCTCTTCTACTCATCCTGTTTCCTTCCTTGTCAATGACTACCACCAGCAGTCATTTCTACCCCGATCCGGCCCCTGTTTGGCGCCTCCAAGTACCCCAACAAAATGATCAATATCAGTGATTTCTGATACTATATTGATCTATATCAATTTTCTTATATCGCCGCGAGTATGCTTCAAATATTGACCACGTACAATGATTATTCCAACAAATGATGAGTACCCACATAAGCCCAACTTATTTGATTGATACTTGTCGCCTCATAGAGAATCCATGAATGCTGACTATTGATCCAATGTCCGATCTCGTTGAGGAACACTTCGCCGTGGTCTACACCCCCTCACAGCGCCGCAAACGGTTTCCTGACAACTGTGTAGAGCTGGTTGAGGATCGACAAACCGCGATCGATATAGCTGCAAAAGAGGAGAACAGACATGCCGCACGCGTGCTGGGCCCTGCACGCTCTTCTGAAGGATTTATGCTCTACTATCTGCTACGTTGGCTCTAAATCATCAACAAACAACCCCTCTCTTCTTCCGCTTCAGTCCAGAACCCACAAAAAATCGAATTTTTATAATTTGATATTTGACATTTTTTTCCAGTTTCGATATATTCCTGACCATATTGGTTGGTTATTACCCTCCAATCCATCATTAATCATCGACTTAGATCAGGAGATACGCACCATGAGAAGAGCAATCAAAGTATGGGGAGCCATCATGAAAGATGGTTCAGAGATTACCGAAGAGATCGAGGGTGTTGTTTCAGTCACCTGCCATCCCGATCGTTCTGTAACGACAACCGACCAGAACAATCAGCAGAAGAAGTGGGATGGTGAGTGGATCTCCTATAACCCACGCTACAACTAATCCCTTCAACCAAACACAATAATAAATAGCTTCCGGGAGGCGATCCCGGAGGCACCATGGAGTGCCTTTATTCATTTAGGAGATGCAGAGATGCAGGAAGAGAAAACCAAACTAAACGCAGTAACCCCTGCGTTGGACATTCCCACCCCGAATCTGGACGAGCTAGAGAAAGGCCCTTGGCCCAGCTATGTATCCGGGCTGAAGCGTCTGGCAGCAGGTGATGCGGCACATGCGAAGATGATGCGTGGTGTCATCGGTACACTGGAACAGTCTTTCATTAACCGTCGCGGTTACTGGAAGGGCGGTACCGTGGGTGTCGTTGGTTATGGCGGCGGTGTTATCCCCCGCTTCTCTGAGCTGAAGGATGACACAGGCGAAACCATGTATCCGGACGCCCTGGAGTTCCACACCGTTCGCATCATGCCTCCTTGGGGAAACCACTACACCTCTGGCCTGCTGCGCAAGATGTGTGACATCTGGGAAGAGACCGGCACTGGCCTCATCGCCCTGCACGGACAGTCTGGCGACATCATGTTTCAGGGGACTGACACCGATGGTGTCCAGGATGCCTTCAACAAGATGAACAGCCCCGAGACTTTCGAAGAGCTCGGCGTTGAGGATTTCCAATTGGATATGGGGGGCGCAGGCCCAGCGGTCCGCACCTCCGTCGCCTGTGTCGGCGCAGCCCGCTGTGAGCAGTCCTGCTACGACGAGGGTGACCTACAACGTGCCACCATCAACGAGTTCCTCGATGATCTGCACCGCCCAGCGCTGCCATACAAAATGAAGTGGAAGTTCTCGGGTTGCCCAAATGATTGCACCAACGCCATTCAGCGCGCAGATATGGCAGTGATCGG
>CAZKCT010000046.1:0-14727 GCA_964551545.1 uncultured Piscirickettsiaceae bacterium
TGTACCATAAGCAGATAAAGATAATGTGCGTATAACTTGAAATAATAAAAAGAGCAATATCCGTCATGGATAGAAATTGCACATTGAGAGTGCGTTGGATATGATCAGTTCAATCGTCCTGCGATGAGGTGTGGATCAAGAGGAGGCTCGCACTATATTTTTCAGGAGGTTGAGTGGAGAGGGATCTTTTAAGTAGAAACCACCAAGGGGGATGAGTGGGGCTTCAATTTAACGCAAACTGGAATGAGCGATCCATTCCGTGGCACTGTCGCCTGCAGACGCGGGTGACCGTTGGGGTGCTGTTGATTTTTGTGGTGGTCTTTGGAGTTGCCGCCCACTTCATGATTGAGTATGAGCAGGAGCTGATCGAGAAGCAGCGGATCAATATCTCCAAGCAGCTGGGAGATGTTTTGACCAACACCCTCTCCGCCGAGATGATGAAGGGAGATCGGGAGAGTAAAAGCAAGGATAAGGTCTGGGAGCGAGTCGAGGAGCTGACAGACAAGATGCGGGATGCCAGTGGAGCGCTGCGGATTCAGGTGCTCTCTCAAGAGGGTGAGGTATTGGTAGGAACCGATTTCGCACTGGAAAGTCATGAGTATGATAAAGAGGCTGACCCCGAGTGTGCTGCCTGTCATGTGCACGGGGCCACAGAGTTTCCCTCCATCGTGCTGCAGCAAAATGGAGACCGCAGTGTGATGCGCACCATTACCCCCATTGAAAAGAGGCGGGAGTGTAATGAGTGTCATGAAAAGGATGAAACCAACTTCCTCGGCATGATCTCAATCGATTTCGATTACACCCCGATCCAGCTTGAGAACGAGCGCAAACGACTCCGCTTTATGATGGTTGTCGTGTTGACGGGCGTACTTCTGTTCTTTGGCATCTATGTGATGATTCGTCGCCAGGTACTCTCTCCGCTGCAGACCCTGATGGATGCCTCTCGCCATCTGGCCCGTGGTCAATATGATGCGCGACTGGAGATTCGAGGGGAGAATGAGATTTCCCGCCTTGGAGAGACCTTTAACCATGTCGCCAGTGAGATCCAGAAGGCGAATGAGATTCTTGCGGTGGAGAGTGAGAATAACTACCAGAGCGCTATCACCGATGGGCTGACCGGTTTCCGCAATAAGGTCTATGGGGAGGAGGCGTTGAACGAGGCCGTTGCCAATTCTCAGGAGTGTGATGAGCCGCTTGGGGTGCTGATGGTGGACCTTGATCACTTTAAACGTGTCAACGATACCCATGGTCACCTCGCGGGTGACCGCGTGCTGAAGGAGACGGCTCGCCAGATTCGACAGCTGCTGCACTACTCCGATGTGCCGGTTCGTTACGGGGGTGAGGAGTTCATGATCATCCTTGCGAATACCGACCATGCCGGACTAGAGACTGTTGGAGAGCGGTTAAGGGCCAGGCTTGAGGAAAAACAGTTTGTGATTGATGATGAAGGCAGCACGATTCAGGTCACCGCCAGCATTGGCGGTACCCTCTGTCGTAAGAATGATATGCAGATCGAACAGGTGATCGAACGAGCCGATAATGCACTCTATCAGGCGAAGGGTAGCGGTCGAAATCGCCTGGTGATCGTATTGAAGGAGGAGTAATTGATTGTGAAATTCTCTGTAAACCCCATGCGATCACACGTCTTACGGTCTGAGTATGATATAAACTGATACAGATTCATTGTCCCATGACTTCAGAAGAGAAATTGTCCATGCAACAGCATGAAAATCTGATTTTGATCGTTGATGATCAGCGCTCTACCCGGGACTACCTGGGGGCCCTTCTAAAAGAGGAGGGATACCGAGTGGTTGAGGCAGTTAATGGTCAGGAGGCGGTTGAGCTTTTTGACAGCGAGCATCCTGATCTGATTTTCATGGATATCAATATGCCGGTGATGGATGGCTATGAGGCAACCCGTGTCATTAAGAGTAGAATGGCTGCCCGCCATGTCCCGATCATCTTTCTGACCGCAGAAAATAATGAGGATGCGCTGGTCCACTCCCTCGAGAGTGGCGGCGATGATTTCCTCAGTAAGCCGTTCAGTCTCTCCCTGATTCGTGCCAAGGTGAAGGCGCAGTTGCGGATTCAGACCCTGAATGATTCGTTGCAGACCAATATTCAGCGGCTGGAGCAGGAGGTTGAGGACCACAAGCGGACCCAACAAGAGCTGCATCACATCTCCAATTACGACACGCTCACCTCATTTCCTAATCGTCACTTCTTTCTGATCTACCTGGCGCAGGCGATTCAGGTGGCCGAGGCATATGGCCGTAAAATGTCGCTGCTGTTGATGGATATCAATAACTTCAAACTGATTAATGACAGCTATGGTCATGTGGTTGGTGATGAGGTGTTGCGGGAGGTGGCAGACCGCCTGCGTGATGAGGTCGGTGAGAGTTACCTGATTGCTCGACTGGGTGGAGATGATTTTGCGCTGCTATGCGAAGATGTGCAGTCCGAAGATCAGGTTCGTGAACGGGTCGAGTCGACTATTGCAAAGGTGGCTGAGCCATTTCATATTGAGGGAAAAGAGCTACTGTTAGGGGTGACGATGGGGACCTCGCAATATCCAGAAGATTGCCGCTCTCCTGAGTCAATGTTGCGTTGTGCCGATACCGCGCTGGAGTATGCGCGTAGCCTGGGGAACAACAACTACCGCTCTTATGAACCGGAGATGAAGCGGCAGACCCAAGAGAATGTAGAGCTCTATAGTGCGATTCACAAGGCGCTGGAGAGGGACGAGTTCGAGCTCTATTACCAACCCCAAGTCGACAGCATGAATCACAGTGTGGTGGGGGCGGAGGCATTGATGCGCTGGGAACACCCAGAGCTAGGTCAGGTCCCGCCAGATCGTTTTGTTCCGCTTCTGGAGCGGGAGGGGTTGATTGTTGAGGTGGGAACCTGGGTGATGCGTGAGGCGATTCGTCAGCATCTTTCCTGGGTTGAAAAAGGGTATCCGCCGGTGCGTGTTGCGATCAACTTCTCCGTCATACAGCTGCAGGAGGAGGGGATGGCTGAGATGGTTATCCATGAAGTGCGGGAGAGTGGGATTGCGCCGCCCTGGTTTAAGCTGGAGATCACCGAGACAGCAACCGTGAACAACTTTGATCAGGTCAAAAAGACGCTGTACAAGATTCGTAATCAAGGGATTCAGATTGCGGTGGATGATTTTGGTACAGGGTACTCCACACTCAGCTATCTGCAGAAGCTTCCTGTGGACATCATCAAGATTGATCGACAGTTCGTTCGGGATATCCCGTTTTCTGCAGATGACAAGACGCTGGTCAAGGCGGTCATTGGTATGGCGCATAGCCTGAGTCTGGATGTGGTGGCTGAGGGAATTGAGACCGAGGAGCAGGCAGCATTCCTCAAACAGCACCGTTGTGATGAACTCCAGGGGTATCTGTTTGGAAAACCGTTACCGGCAGACGAGTTCGAGGCGCTGCTTTCGCTGCATCAGGACAAGGTCGAGCAGGAGTTGACGCTGTTTTAGGGGGATCTCTGCGGTGAGATAAGAATAAAAAAGATTAACCAATTGGGTGGCAGCATGAGCAACAGCAATGCACTAATGGATGATGAACTCCTCTTCGCTGATGAGGATGATACGGTAGAAGAGCAGAATCAGGCCTGGAAAATTCTACTGGTTGATGACGAACCCTCTGTTCATGAGGTCACCCGGATGACCCTGAATGGTTTCACCTATGAGGGGCGGGGGATTGAGTTTCTTCATGCCTACTCTGGAAAAGAGGCCAAGCAGGTCATTGAGGAACAGCCAGATATTGCTCTGGTGCTGCTCGATGTGGTGATGGAGGAGGAGCATGCAGGATTGCAGGTGGTGCGGCATGTGAGAGATGTTCTGGAAAATCACTTTGTCCGAATTGTGCTGCGAACCGGGCAGCCGGGGCAGTCTCCGGAGACCGAAGTGATCATTGACTATGACATCAATGATTACAAAGAGAAGACCGAACTCACGGCACAGAAACTAAAAACCGTCGTGATCACTACGCTGCGCGCCTATCAGACCATCATGCAGTTGGAGAAGAGTCGCAAAGGGCTTCAATATATCCTTAATGCTTCCGCATCTGTCTTCAAAATCAAGTCAATGGAGGCATTTGTTCATGGGATTCTTACCCAGATATCTGCCCTTGCGGGGCTGAATGACGATGCTTTCTGTGCGGTCGGATCGACGTTGGTGAGCTGCTATGAGCGGGCGGGTGGAGAGATTAATGATGTCAGTCATATTTTGGCGGGGACGGGGCGTTATGAGTCCAAATTGAATCAACCACTGAGTACGGTTCTGGATCAGGCAACGCTGGAGAAGGTGAATCAGGCTCGCAGTGAGAAGCGTAGCCTCTTTTTTGACCACGAGTGCGTGATTTACTTTGAGGGTAGTCGCGATACCAGTGGCATTCTTTATCTCACCGGTAAAGACTATTTCGATGACACCGAACGTAGCCTGATTGAACTCTTTGGCCACAATCTGGCCATTGCCTATGACAATATCGACCTCAATACTGATCTTCAGCATACCCAGGAAGATGTGATTCACATGTTGGGCACCGTCTCGGAGTTCCACTCGGAAGAGACCAGCCTCCATGTGCAGCGGGTTGGACGGTATGTGGCACGTCTTGCTGAGCTCTCTGGAATGGCCGAACATGATGTAGAACTGCTGGAACAGGCGGCACCACTGCATGATATGGGCAAGATCGGGATCAGTGATGCCATTCTCAACAAGCCTGGACGGTTGACGGATGAGGAGATGGTGGCGATGAAGCGTCACTCCGAAATTGGTTACGACATTCTGCGTAAAAACCCGAACCGCCCGGTTTTGATGGCGGCCAGCATTATTGCGCATGAGCATCACGAAAAATGGGATGGCAGTGGTTACCCTCGCGGCCTCAAAGGAGAGGATATCCACGTTTATGGCAGGATGTCGGCCATTGCCGATGTATTTGATGCCTTGGGCTGTCGGCGCTGTTACAAAGATGCCTGGGGATTGGATGAGATTCGCCAGTACTTTGAGCAGCAGCGGGGGAAACATTTTGATCCACAATTGACGGATCTCTTTCTTCACCACTACGATGATTTTTCAGAAATCCTTGACGAACTTTCAGATGAGCAGAGCTGTAGTCAAACTAAAAAGGGGGAGCGATGATGAATCGGCGTGTGCTCGTCATCGACGATGATCATCGCATCATCATGACTTATCGCACGATCCTTAGCCCAGATGAGGAGGGTGGCAGCGAAGTTGATGAGTTGATGGAGTTGGCGGGTGAAGATGTCTCATCTATGCAGCAGGGGAGGCGAAGCATCACGCGCCAAAATTTTGATCTCTACTGTTACCAGCAGGGCGAGCCAGCCATTGAGCAGCTGCAAGAGATGGCCGCGGAGGAGCGCCCGCCTGCAGTGGCCTTGGTCGATATGCGTCTGCCGCCCGGTATTGATGGGCTCAAGACGGCCGTTCGGTTGAGAGAGATTGATCCTCGTATTCATATCATTATCGCAACTGCATACTCCGATGCCTCCGTGACGGAGATGCAGTCCATGCTGGACTATGGGTTTATCTTCCTGAGTAAGCCTGTGATTCCAGAGGAGCTCTACCAGGCGGTGCGTAACGGCTGCGTTGCCTGGCAGCGAGACCGCCGTCTGGAGCAGCAGAATTATGAGCTCACGCGAACACTGGAGGAGTTGCAACAGACCCGTGGTGAATTAATCGAGAAGGAGCAGATGGCCTCAATTGGAGAGCAGGTGGGCGGTGTTGCGCATGAGCTCAAGACCCCCATTGGGAACGGCGTGTTGGCATCATCGATGTTGGAGGAGGAGTTCAGGTCAGTGGCCAGTAGTTTTGAAAGCGGCTCGATCAAAAAGTCAGAGTTACGGCAGTTCCTGCAACATGGTGAGACCACGGCGCACACCATCGAAACTAACCTGCAGCGTGCCTCGGAGATGGTTGAGAGCTTCAAAACAGTGGTTGTGGATCAGTGTAGTGAGCGTATTCGTCGTTTTGATGTTGCGGCTTATCTACAGGAAGTGCTGGATAGCATTCACCCAAAAACTCGCAAGTACTCGCACGAGATTCGTTACAGTATGGAAGCTCCTGTGGAGGCAGAGACCTACCCGGGAGTCTTTTCTCAGGTTGTGATTAATCTGGTGATGAATGCCCTGATCCATGGCTTTTCAGCGGGCGATCGGGGAAAGGTTGAGCTGAAGCTGATGCAGCAGAATGACCATATGCGGTTGACGGTGGAAGATGATGGAAAGGGAATGGCTGCAGATGTTCAAGAGCATATCTTTGAGCCCTTCTATACCACGCGCCCCAACGAGGGGGGAAGTGGGCTTGGTCTGCATCTGGTCAAGGATCTGGTCGAACATCGCCTCCATGGAACGATTCAATGTGAGAGTCGTGAGGGGGAAGGGAGTCTCTTTGAGGTCAATATTCCACGAGAACTGTAGTGCGTAAATCAGAGAAATGGTCAGGATGACCCTGTGAAAAAAGAAAAGATTTGGAGAAAGCGGTGAAGCATCAACATCACTACAATGCATTTCAGACCGCAGTGAAGCTGACGCGGCAAGAGGACCATTTTGCCCTTCGCCATACTCTGGTGGATGGCATTCTTCACGCAACGCATACAGACCAGGTCAAACTGTTCGAGATCAAGAGTGATCACGAGGACCAGCTTGCTTGCATAGCCTATTATCGTGATGCTCTGGTTCAGGATGCGCTATTTGATCGGGTGGAGCGCAGGCGCTCTCTGCTGGAGGCCGTAGAGCAGAGAAAGCTTGTAGAGAGCCCGATCAACAAACAGGGGGGGCAGCTGAGGCGTTACGCAATCCCCATTCTCAGTAGTGGTGTGGTGACTGAGGTGTTGTCGATCGATGCAAAAGAGGTCTCTGATGATGAGCTTCACTCAATAGAATTTCTGGTAACAATATACCGTAACTATATGTTGTTGCTAAATAAATATGAGAGAGACGCATTGACTGGTCTGCTCAATCGGCGCTCGTTCGAGGACCGCCTTAATCTCTACATTAATGAACTGGATGGAGCCTCCTGCGGGGAGTCCATCTTTGATCGTCCACCTCCAGATGCGGTCTTTCCCCATTTGGCTGTGCTCGATATCGACCATTTCAAGCGGGTCAATGACACCTATGGCCACCTCTATGGGGATGATGTACTGCTACTTTTTTCCAATCAGATGAAAGAGGTCTTTAGCGCAGAGACCAGTCTCTATCGCTTTGGCGGAGAAGAGTTTGTGGTGGTGATGAAATCCACAGAGTCTCAGGCGCGAGAGCAGCTGGAGGGTTTTCGCAAGGCCATCGAGAGTTTTGACTTTCCACAAGTTGGACGGGTGACGGTCAGCATTGGCTACACTGGGATCAGTTATAGCTGTATCTCCAGTGGCATTATTGACCGGGCTGATCAGGCACTCTATTACGCCAAAGAGAATGGACGCAATCAGGTCTGTAGCTACGAGCATTTGGTGGATGATGGTCATATTGAGCACAAACAGCAGGCTGTGGGCAGTGGTGAGGCGGAGCTTTTCTGATCATTTTGTAAGGAATTACAATACCTGTTCGTGACTTAAATGCCTCAAAAACCTTTAACTTAAATAGGCGTAAGAATATAATAATGTACTGATTTTTGAGTTAGACAAATATTCAGGAAGGTACGCGAACATGAATCTCAATCTGAAACTTTCGACCATTAGCTGGGCTATTGTGATCGGACTGCTGGTCTCCGGATTGGGGTACTCCAGTCTGCTCTACCTCTCCAGTCAGGATGTTTCAGAGGTGCAGCTGGAGGTGCAACAGCTCTCCGAATCGATGGATCAGGGAGAGCAAGCACTTACGACTCAAAAGTCTTCGGTGGCTGCGATCTCAAACCAGCTGGAACAACTCTATAGCCGAACCTCCAACCTCTTTGTGATTACCGTGGTCTTCATTCTGTTGGCTGTTGTGATCATGTTCTGGCTGCTGATCTATCGAATGGTCAAGCCAATCCAGGCGATTGAACAGGTGATGCATGAAGTGGAGTTGGATGGCGACTTCTCCAAACGGGTGGGGCTGGAGATTGAAGACGAGCTGGGTGAGATGGCTCGGGTTTTCGATGATCTATTGGGTAGCCTGCATGATGCGATTGAGGAGGCCAACGGCGTGGTCACTGCTGTCGCGGAGGGAGACTTCAGCAAGCGTATCGAGACCGAGTACAAAGGGGATCTTAGTATCCTCAAGCAGGGTGTGAATGGCTCTGCCAGCAGTGTTCAGACCACCATGGATGCTCTTGAAGAGGTGATGGAGTCTCTCAGTGAGGGTGACTTCAATACCAAGATGGATGAGCAGGTAGAGGAGCAGTTCCGCACCATGGTCGATGAGGCGATGGGCTCAGTACAGAAGGTGATTAAACAGATCGTTCGGGTCATGGGCCATATGGCCAGTGGTGACTTCAGTCAGCGTGTGGATATTGAGGTTGATGGCAGCCTCGAAGTGATGAAAGAGGCGATCAATGCCAGTATGGAGACCTTGCAACAGGCGATCCAGGAGACGGTCGAGACCGCTAACCGTATGGGTGAGGGAGATCTGACCCAGGAGATTCGTGGTAATTACCATGGACAGCTGGAAGAGATGAAGAGCGCCATTAATGGAACCTCGAAGAATCTTGCTCACGTGGTCTCACAGGTGCGCCTCACTGCGCAGCGTGTAGGCACCGGATCAACAGAGATCTCCCGTGGCAATCAGGACCTCTCCAGTCGTACTGCAGAGCAGGCAGCCAGCCTGGAAGAGACAGCAGCCAGTATGGAAGAGATGGCCAGCACCGTGAAGATGAATGCCGATAACTCGATGCAGGCCAACCAGCTCTCTGCAGAGTCCTCGCGCCAGGCAGAAGAGGGAGCGAGCGTGGTGAAGAAGGCAGTCGCTGCAATGTCTGAGATTAGTGACTCTAGTGGCCGCATCTCAGAGATCAGTAGCATGATTGATGGCATCGCCTTCCAGACTAACCTGTTGGCGCTCAATGCCGCGGTCGAAGCGGCCCGTGCTGGTGAGCAAGGGCGTGGTTTTGCGGTCGTAGCTGGTGAAGTGCGAACATTGGCGCAGCGTAGTGCTGATGCGGCTCAAGAGATTACCAAGCTGATTGATGAGAGTAGTAACCGTATTCGTCACGGCTCCGATCTGGTGAATCAGACCGGTGAGTCGCTAGAGTCAATCGAGCTCTCAATCAAGAAGGTGAATGATATTGCTAGCGAAATTGCCGCAGCTGCGCAGGAGCAGACCTCTGGTATCAACCAGGTGAATACTGCCGTCGCAGAGCTTGATTCGGTCAATCAGCAGAATGCAGCATTGGTGGAAGAGGCCGCAGCTGCTAGTTCAACCTTAAGTGATCAGGCCGACGGGCTGACTTCGCTGGTTTCATTCTTCAATCTGAGCGATGAGCTGGAGCAGAAGACCACCAAATTGACCAATTTTGCCGATATCTTTATGCGTGCAAAGGCCGCACATCTGGCCTGGAAGGAGAAGATCCGTGCGGTGGTTGCTGGAACCCTCTCCGTTGATGGGGCTTCTAAACTGACTTGTGAAGAGTGTGAGCTGGGGAACTGGATCGACCGTCACGGTGCCGCAGAATATGGCGCGTTGAAAGAGATGCAAGAGCTTCAGGCCTCTCATGACCGCATGCATCAGACCATTGAGGATATTCTCGACTTCAAGCGCAGAGGAGAGGATCAGAAAGCGCAGAAGCGCTATCAGGAGATTGAAGATATCTCTGGGCAGGTCATCAATCGGCTTGATCAGCTTGAGCAGAAGATCAATGGCCGCAGTGTTAATGGCAACACGCAGGCTGAGGCGGTCTCTCAACCGGCTGCACCTAAAAATAGGCCAAGGACGGTTGTCCCTGCTGCTCAGTCATCTGCCCCAGCGAAAGCAGACAGCTCTATTGGTGGTGACTCAGAGTGGGAAGATTTTTAACGGTTTTTTTGATGCGGCTGAATTAGCCGTTGGGATGAATCAGTTTCAGCAGGTCCTGTTCATCAACAGGGTGGCCGAGCAGGTACCCGAGTCCTGAGTCACACCCTGCACTCTGCAGTGCCTCCAGTTGCTCCTGGGTTTCGATTCCCTCAGCAATGGCGGTGTATCCAAGGTTGTGAATCAGAGAAACTGCAGTATCCAGCAGGGAGCAACTCTCCGACTTCAGGCAGCTGTGGATCAGCTGTCGCGATAGTTTGATACTGGTAAGCGGGAAGTGGTGCAGTAGCGCCAGCGAGGAGCGGCCTGCACCAAAATTGTCGAGGGTGATGCGAATACCCAGTTGATCCAGTCGATCCAGCTGTACCGGGGTAAAGTCTGGAGCTGTCATTAAAGTCTTTTCCTTGATCTCCATCTCAACCATACTGAGTGCACCATCTGGGAGCTTCAGTTCTGAGGCGATCCGAACAATCTGATCATAGAGATCCGGGTTATGAAATTGGTTATCCGAGAGATTGATGCTAATTGGTAAAGCAAAGCCATGCTGATCGCTCCAGGACTTAATTTGGCGGCAGACGGCGCGCAGAATCCATCTCTCAGCTTTTCTCCCCAGCTCACCTTGCATCAACACGCGGATAAAGTCAGCTGGCATCAGTAGCCCCTTAGCGGGGTGATTCCAGCGCAATAGTGCCTCTACACCCACCACCGTTCCGCTCTTCAGAAACTGTTTGGGCTGGAAGTGGAGTGCAAATTGATCCTCCTCGATCGCAATCAGCAGCTCCTTCTCCATCTTCTCCTGCTCAGTAGCCCGTTTCTGCAGCTCGTCATTGTAGGGGACGTGGCAGTTTCTACCGGACTCCTTGGCAGCATACATTGCCATGTCTGCGTGCTGAACCAGCTCCTCGCCGTTGGAGGCATGTTCCGGAAAGAGTGCGCTTCCGATGCTGGCCCCAATCTGTACGGTATGGTTCTCGAAGCTGAAAGGTTCACAGAGTGCGTTGACCAGCTTTTTGGCAACCACATCGACATGTTCTGGTTCGATATTGACGTGGAGCATCATCACAAATTCATCACCGCCAATACGGGCGATGATATCGATCTGTCGAGTGTTATCTTTCAGGCGTTGGGCAACCGCTTTCAATAAGTGGTCACCAGCCTCATGTCCCAGTTCATCATTGACCGGTTTGAAGCGGTCAAGGTCGATGAAGAGCAGGGCAAAGCCACTCTCAGGGTCTCTCTGTACCTGCTCGACTCGCTGCTCCAGGTGAGCCTGGAAGGCGGCGCGGTTGGGTAGTCCAGTCAGGCTGTCGGTGTTGGAGAGCGCCTCCATGCGCTGGGTCTTTTGGTGAAGCAGAATGTGGGTGGCAACCCGAGCCAGCAAGATCTCCTTGCGGAATGGCTTGGTGATAAAGTCTGACCCACCCGCCTCAAACCCCCTCAGGATACCCTCTTCGTTGTTCATTGCGGTCAGAAAAATGACCGGGATGGCCTCAGTATTGGGGTTTCTTTTTAGTGCTTTGCAGACTGAGAACCCATCCATCTCCGGCATCATGACATCGAGCAGGATCATGTCAGGGTATTCATCATTGGCAATCTGCAGCGCTTCTCTGCCACTAGTGCAGGTGGTGACCCGGTAGGGGGTTGCCTTCTCTAGCAGAACCTTGACGACCTGCAGGTTGACCGGGGAGTCATCAACCACCAGCACATGGGTGTCTTCTAATGGGGCGGTCGGTAGTGTGATGTTTCTTGAAGAGGGTGATCGATCCTGGGAGGTGGCAGGATCGAAGGTCTCCGCTTGAAGTCGGTTATTTTCCCAGGTAATACAGCCATTGATGGCGATCTGGATAAACTCATTCTGGTTAACCGGTTTCTCTAAGAGCAGGAAGTCGTGGTCCAGGCTATGTTGGATCTCAACGCGGCTGAAGTCGGAATATGCAGTGACAATGACGATATAGATCAGTGGATCAAGTTTGCGTAGCCGGATGGCGGTCTCCAGGCCGTTGATCCCTGGGGGCATTCGCATATCGATAAAGGCCATTGCGACCGGTTTCCCACTTTTGATCGACTGCTCATGGAGCAATACACCCTCTTCGCCCTGACGGGCGGTAATCAAATCAAATGAAGGTGGGGGAGTGATTGGCCGGGAAGCGGTCTCGGGGAGGATCCCGGCGATCTCGGAGAGTTCATTCAGCAGGGCCGTGCTTTGATCCTCTTCTGCATTGAGCATGGTGGAGTAGGACTCAATGATATCGGGGTCATCATCAATGATCAGAATTCGGCTCTTCATGATTCTTGTAAGATAAACGTCTACTCTATTGAAATCAATCCGTAAATATCATCAATTAATGATTTATGGGAGGTGCAACTCAAGGCGTGCACCACCGAGTGGCCCCTGTAGGGTCAAGTCGAGTGTTCCGCGCTCTGGTCCGCGTTGGTGTGCTGCAGCAATCTCCCGACCCAGCGTAAGACCGACCCCTGTTCCAGACGGCGGGGTCGTATCACTGGAGGGGCCACTATCATCCACGATGAATGAGCAGCCGCCGGCTTGCTCCTTGGCGCTGAGCTGGATGGCCGAGGCACCTTGATGGATGGCATTGAGCACGCCATGAGAGAGTACACTCACCACCAGCGGGCGGTCGTAGAATCCCATTTCGCCAGGGCCACAGTGGATGCTGACCTCAATGCCGGTGCTTTCGATGAGTGGTTCATGGCTTGCCATCGCCTCTTCCAATGCATCACAAAGTGGTAGATCGAGGCGGTTAATCTGTAGCTGATTTTGCTCCAGGCGAAACAGGGTGAGTAGATTAGTGAGATCATCGTGGATCAGGCGGCTATTCTGTTGCAGTGCAGTGCGATGGCTAGCTGGATCGGAGTCAATCTGCTGCATCAGCACGCCAAGTCGATTTTTTAAATCATGAAGCTGATTGGCAACGAGGTCAGACCACTCCATTGATGGTTCTCCTAATCTAGTCGTGAGGCAAACTGTTCAAACAGATCGTGCAACTTCTCATATTTCTCGTTCTGCGCCTCGAATGGAATCCGGCTGAGGCAGGCGTCAGCTTGAGCAATGAGTACCTCATCAGGGCCACGTTGCACCATCAGGCCGATGATGGCCTGTGCGGCATTGAGATTGATAACCCGGTTGCCCTGCAGCCTTTCTGCTGCTTGATAGAGGATCTCCACCGCTTCGGCGATTTTCCCTTCGCGGTAGAAGGAGACCCCTTGGTTATTGAGGTTGATCACCTCTTGGCGCACCATGTCGAGCAGCTGGCGCTCTCCCTCGTCGAGTCCGGTCTCATTGACCAAGGTGTCGATCTGCTGCTGTACCTGCTCATTATCGTGGTTGTGCTGAGTTACCTCACTGAGGATCTGCTTGACCAGATCTTTATTCTCATCCTGCTTCTTCTGTCCGGCAGTCGCGTTGAGTTTCGCGCTGAGTCCTGTGGCATTGGCGCCCGCTGCGGCCTGTTGCTGGTTGGCCTCAGAGACCCGATTAGCCAGTTTCAATGCGGTTTCGGTATCCACCACACCATTGCGGTTCTGGAAGTAACCGCCAGCCTGCTGGAGCGCTTTCTCGGCCTCCATCGGGCGCCCCAGCTTGGTGTGGGCGAGATTCTCCTGCAGCGCAGTTTCAACCATTGCGGAGGAGTCCCCGGCAAAACTTTTCTTGGCCTGCCGTAAAACCTTCAGTGCCTTCTGAGAGGATTTCTGCTCCATCATCACATTAGAGAGACCAGTAAAGTCTGAAATGTCACGGAATAGGGAGTGCTCGCCAAGGCGCACCGTGCGCTCATAGGCTTGTTGGGCGGTCTCCATATCTCCATTGGATTCAGCAACTGTGGCGAGCAGTTTCTGTCGACGCAGGACCCGAGGAGACTGGTTGACGGCGTCTTCTAGAATTTGCTGTGCTTGCTCCCCATCACCCATCGCCATCAATGCCTTGGCCATCCAGTCTCGCGCCACATTGTGGGCATCGTTCTCTTCTAGAACCTGCTCAAAGCAGGTGACCGCCTCGGCATATTTCTGTTGATCAAAGAGGATTCGCCCCTGCCCCAGCTGTGCCCAGAGCAAGGGGCGCTGCTGCAACACCTCTTGGTAGATGGCCATCGCCTGGTTGTAGTGTCGGGTCTTTTCCAGAATTTCAGCCTTGATGCGCATTAGCTCCAGAGGGTGATCCGGTCGTGACTCAATCATCTGCTCCAGCTGGTGGATAGCTAGCTTATGGCTCTTTTTCTCCAGTGCCTGATCGACTTTCTCCAGCCCCTCTTTTTCTGCAATCAGACGTTTTACGCGACCAGAAAGTACTGAGCGGGAGAAAGGCTTGGTCAAGTAATCATCGGGGCGGTTCTCGACCACACTTAGTACCATGGTGCGAGCAGTCTCTGCGGTGATCATGATGAAGATGGTGGAGTAGCCTAGGATGCCCAAGGCACGACTCTCCTCGAGAATCTGCTGCCCATCCTTTCCCTCGCCAAGATTGAAGTCACAGAGCACCACGTCGTAGCGGTTCTTCTCAAGCAGAGAGAGAGCGGCCTCACCACTGCCAACTGCATCGATACGGCGAGGCGGAACGCCAGCCTCGGTGAGCATTGTCATCAACGAGGTACGGTAGTTGCCGAAGTCATCGACAATCAGATAGTGATAGGGGGAGAGAATCTGGTCCATCTGTTGATATTATTGTTGTTGGTCTTCAGTGGCTCTTTCCGAAAAAGGGTATCACGAACAACTTGACTCGGATAGCGCGCTCTATATAATACGCCGCTCATG
>CAZKCT010000047.1:0-14102 GCA_964551545.1 uncultured Piscirickettsiaceae bacterium
CCGTTTTTTATCTTTTTGATCAAAAACTTACCGATAAATTCTTGAAACATTCTGTTACAAACAGGAAACTCCCTTTTATCTATAAGGCTTTTTGAGATTGACATAATCTGCCATGATGAAGCAGAAAAAAGCTGACCAGCTCGACCTCTTTTTGGGTACAAAACTCAAACAGTTGCGCATTCGCCGCAAATTGAGCATGGCACAGATCGGCGAGGTGCTTGAGGTCAGCCCCCAACAGATCTCTCGCTATGAGTCGGGTCAGCACCGCATGACAGCATCAGCACTATTCCGACTGGCTCGCGGGCTGGATATGCCTCTCGCCTGGTTTTTTGAAGGGTTCCAGGAAGGGAGTGATGAACTGGGCCGCCTTCGCAATGTCATCCAAGCCCCCAGGGAAGACTACAACCCCGCTACCCGCCAGGATCAGGAAGAGGCCCTGCTCTCCCTCTGGAAATCACTCCCCAAAGCACAACAACGCCAGCAGATCATTCAACTGCTGGAGGCTTTTGTCTGACTTTTCCCCTTTTTCTCAACAGATGGAACCAACCCTCTAATTAGCACTCTAATCTTGCGAGTGCTAATTTCTCCCCCTATAATGGGGGCCGTTTCAAGAAAAGAGGTTTGAAAAAGAATGAGTTCTGCCCTGCAAGTGATCGACCACCGACTCCCTGCTGCTCCAGTTCACAGTATTGATGCCTATCTCCATAACCTGAGAGAGATCCCGATACTGAGTGAGGAGGAGGAGCAGGCGCTCGCCACTCGTTTTCATGCAGAAGGGGATCTGGCCGCTGCCCGTCAGCTGGTGCTCTCCAACCTCCGTTTTGTCGCTCATATTGCCCGTGGCTATCTGGGCTATGGCCTACCACTGGCCGATCTGGTTCAGGAGGGCAACCTCGGCCTGATGAAGGCGGTGCGCCGCTTTGATCCGGAGCGCAAGGTGCGCCTGGTCTCTTTTGCCGTCCACTGGATTCGCGCAGAGATTCATGAGTACGTGATCCGTAACTGGTCCATCGTCAAAGTCGCTACCACCAAAGCGCAGCGTAAACTCTTCTTCAACCTGCGCAGTGCCAAAAAGCGGCTGGGGTGGTTCTCTCATCAAGAGGTGAAAACGGTTGCTGGTGATCTTGGGGTCAAACCTGAAGTCGTACTGGAGATGGAGAAACGACTGAGTCACTACGATGCCTCTTTTGATCTTCCGATGAATTGCGATGAGGAGAGCGATTTCTCCCCCTCTGCCTATCTGGAGGCCCCAGAAGCGACCCCAGAAGAGCATCTCGCTGAGAGTGACTGGCGAGAACAGTCTTACCAACAGATGCGCCAAGCACTGACCACGCTGGATGAGCGCAGCCGGGACATTGTGGTACGCCGCTGGCTCAACGAAGAGAAGAGCACGCTACAGGAGCTGGCCACTCAATATGGGGTTTCTGCAGAGCGCATTCGACAGCTGGAGCAGAATGCGATCAAAAAGATGAAGACAGCCATCACACTCTAAACCATCCCTTTTGGCGCTGCCTGCACGGTTTGCCGCCCAAAAACCGCTATACTCCCCCACCATGAATGAGCAAACCATTACCATCCTGGGCGGCACCGGCTTTGTCGGTCGTCACCTGATCCACCAGCTGGCCAACGGCAAGACCCGAATCCGGGTCATTACCCGTCACCGGGAACGTCACCGTAACCTATTGACGGTTCCACATCTTTCTCTGGTTGAGGCAGATATTCATGACGAAGCCGTGCTTCATGATCTCTTCAAAACGAGCGATGTGGTGATCAATCTGGTCGGGATTCTTAATCAGGGCAACGGAGGTAATACCTTCCAGCGGCTCCATGTCGATCTGCCACAGAAGATTGTCAACGCCTGCAACAAAGTGGGCGTGAAGCGGCTGTTGCACATGTCTGCACTGCAGGCCGGCTCGGCCAATGCGATCAGCAACTATCTGAGAACCAAGGGCGAAGGCGAAAACACCGTCCACCTGCAGGCCAACCAACGCTTACAAGTCACCAGTTTCCGCCCCTCCCTGATCTTCGGTAAAGGAGACCACCTCTTCAACCGCTTTGCGGCGATGTTGAAGCTGCCACTACTGACCGTGCCACTGGCCTGCCCAGAGGCCCGTTTTGCCCCCATCTATGCCGAAGATGTGGCACAGATTTTCGCGCAATCACTCCACAACCCGGAAACCTACGGCAAGCGCTATGACCTCTGTGGCCCACGAGAGTACACCCTGATGGATTTGATGGAGTTCACCGAGCGTTGCATCGGTGTGCGCCGCCTCATCGTTGGGCTAAACGACTCCCTCTCTCAGCTCCAGGCCAAGATCATGGGTCGCCTACCCGGCAAACTGCTTACTCTCGACAATTACCGCACCATGCGTACTGCCAATGTCTGCAATGGGCCACTCTCCCCCGACTTCCAGCTGAAACTGACACCGATGGAGAGCATTGTCCCCAGCTATCTCGGGCGCAAAAATCGCCAGGTTCGTTATATGAGCTATCGCGAGTGGGCCGGACGCTAATCAAGGAAAAAATATGGAACTGACCAAGGAACAGCGCATTTTGCGCATGGTACGCAAGACCCTCGGTGCCATCGCCCGTGAAACGGCCCCGCAGGATAACGGGGAGCATCCCCTGAGCCAGCAGACCTTTGAGGATATGCGCAACTGCTTCGGTATGATTACCGAGTGGGAGAAAGAGCTGGCCAATGCCGCCGGCATCTCGACCGATCAGCGCCCCACTTTCCTCGGCGAGGAGGAGAACCAGCCGAAAGTGGTCTCGATTGACTCCATCAAGCGATCCTGAGCAGGCCACGCGGCTACAAGAGATCGAGTCGAGCCGCTATCTCGTCGGCGGTGCGGTTCGTGATCAACGACTCGGCATCACCGCCCATGAACGGGATTGGGTGGTGGTCGGAAAAACCGAGGCACAGATGGTGGCCGCAGGATTCCAACCCGTTGGCAAGGACTTCCCCGTTTTCCTCCACCCCACCACTAAAGAGGAGTACGCCCTCGCCCGTACCGAACGCAAGAGAGGAAGTGGCTACCGGGGCTTTGTAGTCCATGCCGATCCTGAGGTGACTCTGGAAGAAGACCTGCTGCGGCGAGACCTCACCATCAACGCCATGGCACAAGACCATGACGGTACGCTAATTGACCCATTCGATGGCGAAGCGGACCTGCAACAGGGGCTACTGCGACATGTCTCCGAGGCCTTCAGCGAAGACCCCGTTCGCATTCTGAGGATTGCCCGTTTCGCTGCCCGCTTTGGAACGTGGGGATTCCGCACTGCACACAAAACCCACCAGCTGATGAAGCAGATGGTGAGCAGTGGCGAGGTCGACGCACTGGTACCGGAGCGGGTCTGGCAGGAGACTCTGAAGGCACTACAGAGCGATCGTCCCGATCGCTATTTTGAGGTACTTCGCAACTGTGGCGCACTGGCCCATATCTTCCCTGAGCTGGATGCACTGTTTGGTGTGCCGCAGCCCGCTCATCACCATCCCGAGATCGACAGTGGAAAGCATACCCTGATGGTACTGCAGCAGGCGGTCCGCCTCAGTGACAAACCGGAGATCCGCTTTGCTGCCCTGCTCCACGACCTGGGCAAAGGGGCAACCCCGGAATCAAAGTGGCCCAAACACCATGGCCACGAGGCGCAGGGGATATCTCTAGTGGAGTCCCTCTGTGATCGGTTGAAGGTCCCCAAGCGCTACCGGGAGCTGGCGCTCGCGGTTACCCAATACCATGGCCACTACCACCGTGCGGAGGAGATGCGCCCATCAACCATTCTCAAGATGCTGGAGGGCGTCGATGCCTTCCGCCGCCCCGAACGGTTTGAGGATTTTCTGCTCGCCTGTGAGGCGGATCAGCGGGGGCGCAGCGGTTTTGAGGAGACACACTTTACGCAGGGCGATACTCTGCGCAGTGCCTTCCGTGCCGCTTGTGGCATTGAAGTTCAGGCCATCCTGGATGAAGGCTTTAGCGGACCAGAGATCAAGAAAGCGGTACAGCAGCAACGCACTGCCGCAATTGAAACTGCTATTCACCCGTAGCACCCGATCTAATTGGCGATATAATTGGACGATGGCTATTAAACCCAAAATCCTGATCATTGATGATGAGTTCATCATTCATAAGCTCTTTATCAATCTGCTCAGTGCCGAGTACACCCTGCTGTTTGCCAGTAGTGGCGCGCAGGGGATCGAGATGCTGCGCAAAGAACAGCCCAAACTGCTGCTGCTCGACTATCAACTGAAGGATATGAGCGGAGACGAGTTTCTCTCCAGTCTGCGCGCAACTGACCTGCTCAAGACCCGTGTGGCAATGATCTCTGGCCATGCCACTCTGGAAGACCTGAGCCAGAGAAATCGCAGCAAGGTAAACCACCTCTTCCCCAAACCCTTTCTTGAGCTGCAGAAGATGATGGAGACCATCGCCTCTCTGGTGCGCTAACAACGCTCAGCCGGTAACAACGCCACTGTGCCGACCGCGCAGATTCTGAATCCACTTCTGAATCTCCATCACTCCAACCAGCAGTAGCGCCACGCCCAACAGCTGAAGCCAGTGATCGAATGTAATCGGCTGCACCTTCAGCACACCCTGCAACCATGGCAGATACATCGCCGCAATATGGACCAGCTGTGCCAACACCGTCCCAAACAGCAGCAGTCGGTTTCGCATCGGAGAGTGCTGAAAGACCGAGCGAGTCTCGGAACGGCAGTTGAAGACATGGACATTCTCGAATAGCACCATCAAGAGCAGCGTACTGTTTCGTGCCGCATCGACGGAGAATCCGAGG
This sequence comes from uncultured Piscirickettsiaceae bacterium, assembly GCA_964551545.1. Classification (GTDB taxonomy): domain Bacteria; phylum Pseudomonadota; class Gammaproteobacteria; genus Thiopontia. The sequence goes on from CAZKCT010000047.1 coordinate 4,792, forward strand.
CTATGGGTCAGATGCCAATAGACGATGAAGGCAGTCACCCCCATCACCATACTGGAGGCAATGATCCGCTCGAGCATCACCCGATTGAAGATCGGCTCCTGCGGGTTGCGCGGAGGGTGAGCCATCTCATTTCCCTCAGCTGGCTCAAAGGCGAGCGCCACATGTTGAATCCCATTGGTCACCAGGTTGAGCCAGAGCAGTTGTGCCGGCAACAGCGGCAATGGAACCGATGCCAGCAGTGCGAGGAAGAAGAGCACCACCTCAGCAGCCCCGGTAGAGATCAGCAGGAAAATCACCTTACGCACATTTGCATAGGCGATGCGCCCCTGCTCCACCCCATCGGCAATCGAAATAAAGCGGTCGTCAGCAAGGATCAGGTCTGCACTCTCACGTGCCACATCGGTCCCCGTCTTTCCCATCGCCACCCCCACATTGGCGGCATTGAGCGCCGGGGCATCATTGGCACCATCCCCCGTCATAGCAACAAAGTGGCCGCCCCGAATCAGAGCACGGGTGATCTCCACCTTCTGCGAGGGGTCCACACGGGCAAACACCCGCCCTCCTGCAACCAATCGATTGACCGCGGCTTCTCCCTCTTCAGCAGCCTGCATCAATGCCTGTCCCGTCACCACCTGTTCGATGGAGTCTGCCATGCCCAATTCACGGGCAATCGAAAGCGCCGTAATCGGGTGATCCCCAGTCACCATCGCCACCTCGATTCCAGCAGCACGGCAGCGCGCCACTGCTGCGGAGGCCTCTGGCCGTAACGGATCAATCATCCCGACCAGCCCAACAAAGGTCAGCCCCTGCAACATCCCGCTCTCCAGCTTCTCGGTAGCATCACTGCGTACCCCCCGCGCCACCGCCAACACACGATAGCCCTCAGCGGCCAGCTGCTCTGCCTGCTGTTGGAGTTGCGCCCGATCCAGCGCAAGCTCACCCTCTGCACCATTCATCTGCGTACACATCGGCAGCAGTGCCTCCAACGCCCCCTTGACCAGAATCATGCTTCCGCTATCGGTCTGGTGCAGCGTTGCAGAGTAACGGTGCTCTGCCTCAAAGGGAATCTCTCCCAACAATGGCCACTGCTTCATCAAACGGTGGCGGTGAATTCCCAGGGGGTGAGAAAAGCGAAGCAGTGCAATATCCACCGTGTCTCCATGCTGTTGCCATTCGCCATTGATGTGCTCCAGCCAGGCCTCATTATTGAGGGTGACACTCTCTGCCAGACGTTGCAGCCGCTGCTGAGACTCGGCACTGATCTCTGCCTGACCCTCAATCTGCAGCACATCCACCTGATCAGGATTGAGAGCGATCTTCCAGGGTGCCTCACCCGGCCACGCCACCACGCGGGTGGTCATCTCATTCAGAGTCAGTGTCCCGGTCTTATCCGTTGCGATAAAAGTACAGGAGCCCAATGCCTCTACCGAATGGAGTCGCCGCACCACAACATTGCGTTGCGACATGCGGTTGACGCCAATCGCCAGCGTCACGGTAATGGCAACCGGCAGCCCCTCAGGAATGGTAGAGACAGCAAGCGCCACCGCCAGCATGAAGATCTCCTGTAACGGTACGCCCCGCACCAGCTCAACCACCGCCAACAGCAACACGATCAACCCCACGGCGATCGCTACCATCTTGGTAAAGTGTTCCATCCGCTGCAGCAGCGGCGGTTTGGCGCTCTCACTGGCAGAGAGGGATTGTGCAATATTGCCAATCTCCGTGGCGCTACCGGTAGCAACCACCACGCCTTGCCCTCGTCCACGGATCACCATCGAGCCACTGAAGAGCATATTGGTGCGATCAGCCATCAAGGTATCCACTGGACTGTACGCCTCAGGCCACTTCCCAACCGACATCGACTCTCCAGTCAGCAGCGACTCATCGACCTCCAACTCATGGGATTGCAGCAGGCGAAGATCAGCCGGGACCCGATCTCCCGACGCGAGCATCACCCGATCTCCCGGTACCAGCTGCGCTGCATCAATCACCTGTGGGGTACTGTCACGCACCACGGTGGTCACCGTCTTCACCATCGATCGCAACGCCTGTGCACTATGCTCTGCCGAGCGCTCCTGAAACGCCCCAATCATGGTATTGATCACCAGTACACCAAAGATGAAGATGGCATCGGTCGTATGTCCCAATCCAAGCGATACCAGTGCCGCCAACAACAATACATAGATCAGAGGGCTGGCAAGCTGGCGCAACAAGATGGTGAAGAGCCCGATGTCCAACGGTTCCGGAAGACGATTTAGCCCAACCTCCGCCAGCCTGGTCTTGGCTTGTGCCGACCCTAGCCCAGCCTCACTACTGCTGAGCTGATCCAACAGTTGCTCCGTGGCGATCGCGTGCGGTGCTTCAATCATGACTGTGAGCGTGATGGCGGTGTGAGTGACGATGGTTGGGACAACTACGCTTGTGCTGCTCATAACGCCGCCGATTCTCCGGATTGGCCAGATAATGCTCCAACCAACGGGTGCTATTGCCATAGGCCCAATCAATCAGTGCGGGCTGCTTTGCAGTGGATGTACAGAGTTTATCGGGACGGGGAACAATGCCGACCCGCCCAAGATCCAATCGATCGGCATCCCAACAGGTTTGGATGGCCACCTCTGCCTCTGTCTCACCATCGGTATGGTGACGACAGGCCTCCAGCAGTAGATTCATCTCCCGATCGCTGACTTGGAATACCTCTCGCTCCCGAAATTGAGTTGCCAATGCCGCGCCACGGACCCCATGCCCCGGATCCCTGTGCTCATTTTCCCGCTGGGAGTCATGAAACAGTGCAAATAACTCAACCACTGCCGGGCTGGCCCCTGTCTCCTCTGCCAACCGCAAACCAATCTGACGCACCCGAAACCAGTGGGCCGGGCCGTGCGCGCCCCGTGTCGAGAGTGGATAGTGGCTGGCCACCACCCGAACCAGCTCTGTCGTCAGAATCGTTGGCTGCATCATTTGAAAAAGGGTAGCACACTCCCTCACTCCCCTTGTATCAACGTTCGATGAAACGCCCACCATCGACCCGTGGAAATCATTCGACGCCAGACTCAAATGGGCGTATTATCTGCCTCCTTTTTAAGCAGTCCGCCCCGCTCTTATCGACCATGCAGATCGGCCCCTACACCCTGAAGAACAACCTGATTCTCGCTCCGATGGCGGGCGTGACCGATCGCCCGTTCCGTCAGATGTGTCGTGACCTGGGCGCTGGAATGGCGGTTTCAGAGATGGTCTCCTCCAATTCACTGCTCTGGGGCAGCGAGAAGACCAAGCGCCGCGCCGATCACAGCGGGGAGCCTGACCCCAAATCGGTACAGATCATGGGAGCCGACCCACAACTGATGGCTGAGGCTGCCAAATACAATGCTGGCAATGGCGCCCAAATTATCGACATCAACATGGGCTGCCCTGCCAAGAAGGTGTGCAATGTGGCCGCCGGCTCTGCGCTGATGAAGGATGAGCGGCTGGTGGGGAAAATTCTGGAGGCGGTGGCCGAGGCAGTGGATGTTCCGGTCACCCTGAAGATCCGCACCGGATGGGATCGTGACAACCGCAATGCCCCAACAATTGCACGAATTGCTGAAGAGGCCGGCATTCAGGCACTGGCGATCCATGGCCGCACCCGTGCCGATGGCTATCGAGGCGAGGCGGAATACGACACCATTGCTGCGGTCAAACAGCAGATCACCATTCCAGTGATCGCCAATGGCGACATCACTACACCGCAGAAGGCGCTGGAAGTGCAGCAGAAGACTGGTGCCGATGCTCTGATGATCGGACGTGCCGCACAGGGCAAGCCGTGGATCTTCCGCTCTATCCTCCACTTCATGGAGACTGGGGAAATTCTCCCTGACCCAGAGACAGAAGAGGTACGCGACCTGCTGATGGGTCATCTGGAAAACCTCTACCACTTCTACGGGGAGCACACCGGAGTGCGCGTCGCCCGCAAACACATCTCTTGGTACAGCAAGGGGCAGCGTAATGGTGCCGCTTTTCGCCAGCTGGTCAACCGCGTCGACTCAGCGGAAGAACAGCTGCGGATGACCCGTGAGTTTTTTGCCCAGATCATCGACCAGCAACAGGAGAGAGCCGCATGAGCAAGGATAAAAAAAAGCGCTGCGCCTCACTGCGTGCCTGTGTGCGCAGCAATTTGAAGGACTTCTTCACCCACCTGGAGGATGCGGAGACTCGAGATCTCTACCAACGCATTCTGCGCGAGGTAGAGTACCCACTGCTGGAGCTAACACTGAAGCAGTGTGACGGTAACCAGTCTCGTGCGGCTGCCATGCTTGGCATCAACCGAAACACCCTGAAAAAGAAACTGGATCAACACCAGATTGATCCCACCTCTTCCACCTGACGACCCTCACTTGATTCAAGGAACCACTGATGAAAATTACCCGCGCACTGATCAGCGTCTCTGATAAAACCGGCATCGTCCCCTTTGCTCAGCAACTCGCTGCCCAAGGCATCGAGATCCTCTCCACTGGCGGTACCGCGAAACTGCTGGCTGAAAACAGTGTGTCCGTCATCGAGGTCTCTGATTACACCGGCTTTCCAGAGATGATGGATGGACGCGTCAAGACGCTGCATCCCAAAGTCCATGGGGGCCTGCTGGGACGCCGTGGTACTGATGAGACGGTAATGGAAGAGCACAATATTCCGCCGATCGACCTGGTGGTGGTCAACCTCTATCCGTTTGAACAGACGGTTGCCAACCCCGACTGCGATCTACCCACGGCGATTGAGAATATCGACATCGGCGGCCCAACCATGTTGCGCGCGGCCGCGAAAAATCACGCTGCCGTCACTGTTGTGGTGGATGCTGCCGACTATGAGCGCGTCCTGGCCGAGATGAGCGAGAACGGTGGCGCAGTTAGTGATGCCAGCCGCTTTGATCTCGCCGTCAAAACCTACGAGCATACTGCCCACTATGATGGCGCCATTGCCAACTATCTCGGCAAGATTGGCACAGATGGTGAGAAGTCAGAATTCCCGCGCACCTTCAACAGCCAGTACATCAAGGCCCAAGAGATGCGCTACGGCGAGAACCCTCATCAGAAAGCTGCCTTCTATGTGGAGGCCGATGCTGCCGAGGGGTCAATCTCTTCCGCCAAACAGATTCAGGGCAAGGAGCTCTCCTACAACAACATCGGAGATACCGATGCCGCGCTGGAGTGCGTCAAGCAGTTTGATGAATCCCCCGCCTGCGTCATCGTTAAACATGCTAACCCTTGTGGCGTTGCCTATGGGGAGACGCTACTGGAGTCCTATGATCGCGCCTACAACACTGATCCAGAGTCCGCCTTTGGTGGCATCATCGCCTTCAACCAACCGCTGGATGGCGAAACCGCACGCACCATTGTGGACCGTCAGTTTGTTGAGGTCATTATCGCCCCAGCAGTCTCTGATGAGGCCGTTGCCGTGATTGCTGAGAAAAAAAATGTCCGCCTCCTGGTTTCTGGATCGTGGGCAGAGGACCAGACTCGTCTTGATATGAAACGGGTCAACGGCGGCCTGCTAGTACAGGATGCCGATCTGCTGTTGACCGACGAGACCCGTGTCGTCACTCAGCGCCAGCCCACGGAGCAAGAGATGAATGACCTGCTCTTCAGCTGGAAGGTGGCGAAATATGTGAAATCCAACGCAATTGTCTATGGCAAAAACAACATGACCATTGGGGTTGGCGCCGGTCAGATGAGCCGCATCAACTCCGCCCGCATCGCCGGCATCAAGGCAGAGCATGCGGGGCTGGAGGTCCCAGGTTCAGTCATGGCCTCGGACGCCTTCTTCCCCTTCCGCGACGGCATCGATGCAGCTCATGAGGCGGGGATCAAGGCGGTCATTCAACCCGGCGGCTCCATGCGCGATGAAGAGGTCATTGCCGCTGCGGATGAGCACGGCATGGCAATGGTGTTCACTGGCATGAGACATTTCCGACACTAAATAACAGCAATTCTCACGCAAAGACGCAAAGCCGCTAAGGGAAATAAAACCAGAGGTACCGGGATACTGCTACCCCCCAATATCGCTTAAGCACCTCGGTTCCCTTACAGCAAAACTGCTTTTCTTTGCGTCTTTGCGTGAGGCCATCTTTTAAAAGGTAAAAAGGAATGAAAGTATTAGTTATAGGTAGTGGTGGTCGTGAACATGCACTGGCCTGGAAGGCGGCACAGTCTGCCGATGTAGAGATCGTCTATGTCGCCCCCGGTAATGCCGGCACCGCGCGGGAACCAAAGCTGGAGAACATCGCCATTGGTGTAGAGGCCATCGACGAGCTGGTCTCTTTTGCCCAAGAGAACGATATTGATCTCACTATTGTCGGCCCAGAGGTCCCTCTTGTACTGGGGATCGTCGATGCATTTCAGGCCGCCAATCTGCGCTGCTTTGGCCCAACCAAAGGGGCTGCGCAGCTGGAGGGGTCGAAACAGTTTTGTAAGGACTTCCTCGCACGCCACAATATTCCCACCGCCGCCTACGGCAACTTCACCGACCTGGATGAGGCGCTCGCCTATCTGCAAAAAGTTGGCGCACCGATCGTGGTCAAGGCCGATGGCCTCGCAGCAGGCAAAGGGGTCATCCTTGCGCAGACATTGGAAGAGGCCGAGGATGCCGTGCGCGATATGCTGGCTGGAAACGCCTTCGGAGATGCCGGCCACAAGGTGGTGATTGAGGAGTTCCTGCAGGGAGAAGAGGCAAGCTTTATCGTCATCGCTGATGGCAAGAACGTGCTACCAATGGTCACCTCACAGGACCACAAGGCTCGAGACAATGGTGATTTAGGCCCCAATACTGGCGGCATGGGTGCCTACTCTCCTGCCCCTGTGGTGACACAGGAGATTCATGATCGCGCCATGAAAGAGGTCATCTATCCCACCATTGAGGGAATGGCCGCTGAAGACAATGACTTCACCGGTTTCCTCTATGCGGGACTGATGATCGATGCGGAAGGGACGCCCAAAGTGCTGGAGTACAACGTCCGTTTTGGTGACCCAGAGACCCAGCCCATCATGCTGCGTCTACAGTCCGATCTGGTTGAACTCTGCAATGCGGCGATTGACCAAAAACTGGACCAGACCGAGGCAAAGTGGGACCCACGCCCCTCTCTGGGAGTGGTGCTGGCAGCTGGCGGTTATCCTGAGAGCTACAACAAAGGGGATACCATCTCCGGCCTACCTTCTGAAGAGCTGGTTGACCAAAAAGTATTTCATGCTGGCACAGCTGACCAGAATGGTGATGTCGTCACTGCTGGTGGCCGTGTACTCTGCGCCTGTGCACTGGGGGACAGTGTCTCGGATGCACAGCAGAAGGCCTATAACCTGACCCACCAAATCAACTGGAAAGAGGTCTACTACCGTACCGATATTGGCTATCGGGCCATTGCCCGTGAACAGGGCAAAGAGTCTTAATTAATCAGCCAGAGATTCGCGCCAGAAGCGCGATGGCGCTGTAGACAAACCAGCCAAATAGAGAGGCCATTCCTATAACGGTGACCACGGAAAAGACTGCTTCTAGCTCTGTTCGATAAAGTTTGAGGGTACTCATGATACGCTTCCAAATTAACCTTCTATTAGGGTCAAGTATAGGGCGCTCTATCGAGCTGTACATACGTAATAATACGTATTCTTATTGAGTCTCGCGTTTCTTGATAAGGAAAAGCAGTGAGCCGACCAACCCCAACAAGGCAAACAGAGTCACCGCCCACTGCACACCAAGCCACTCTGCCAGTGCCCCCGCCGTCAGGCTTCCAATCGGAGCCATTCCAACAAAGATCACGGAAAACAGTGACATAACACGCCCTCGCAAACGATCCTCCACCAGCACCTGAATATGGGCATTGGTCGAAGCCACCACGGTGGTCACTGAGAATCCGGCCACCAGCAACAGTGGCATCGCCCAAATCAATTGATCGCTATGCGCAAACAACGCCAACGCCATCGCACCAGCAACACCGGCTCGTGCAATAATCGGCGCAATCCCATCCTCCACGCCTCGTCGCGCCAGATTGAGCGCCCCGATGACAGAACCAGCCCCCGCTGAAGAGAGCAAAATTCCCAGCATTCCTGGGCCTCCACCAAATTGCCGATCGGCAAACACCGGCATCAGCACCACAAAAGCGGTGCCCATCATGCTCACCACTCCGACATGGATCAGTGCTGGGCGAATTTGCGGATGTTCCCAGGCGTGGCGAACCCCGGCCTGCACCGCGCTGATTCGCCCCCCCTTCATCGCTGAAGGCGTTTCTCGATGAGGAAGTTGCAAGGTCAGCAGTACGAACAACAACATCAGATAACTGAGCCCATTGATGGTAAACAGCACCCCCTCCTGCCACTCAATCAACAGAATTCCAGCCAGTGCCGGCCCCGCAAAACGGGCCACATTAAAGGCACTGGAGTTCAGGCCAACCGCATTGGAGAGCTCTTTTTTCGGAACCAGATCGGCAAGCAACGACTGTCGGGCCGGCATATCAATCGCTTGAGCAGTACCAAAGAAGAATGCAATCAACAGGATATGCCACACCTCTACCCTGCCGCTCAGCGCCAGAAATGCAAGTAGAAAGGCAAGCACCATTGCAGCGCTCTGGGAGAGAATCATCAAGCGCTGCCTCGGCACCTGATCGGCCAAGACCCCACCAAACAGCCCAAACAGCAGTACCGGCAGCAGCATGGTGAAATTGACCAGCCCCAACATAAAACTGGACTGTGTCAGGCTGTAGACCAACCAGGACTGCGCCACGTTGGCCATCTGTGTGCCGTGAAGAGAGATTAGTTGTCCAAGGAAGTATCGGCGATAGTTCCGATTACGAAGAGAGCGGGTCAGTTGGTGCCACATGGCGAGAAGCAGAAATAAAGAAGGCCCTCAGAGGAGGGGGGAACCTACGAAAGAAGGAGGAGTATCTTTTCGAAGGAAATCCTCTGAGAGCCTGTGCGGAGCATTATATTAGTATTCCTTGATATAGTCAAGAATGATTTTTCTCTTTTTGGAGCTGGTCCTGTTCCTGCTCAGCAACCAGCTGATTCAACGGAAGATCTTCATCCTTGAGGAAGCTTCGGCGAATCCCGCAACACCCTTTTGGGTGAGTATTGATATACCAGAGAAACAGCCAGATCACGACCATTCCGGTCCCAGCGACCACCAACGCATCGGTCAGCGTGACTTCCATGAAATCCCTCCCACGACTCAGTTATTAATTATTTTTTTGTGCGCAGTAACTGAATGATCGTAACATATCAGATTCCCCTGATGCTACCGATAATTCTCCCTTGCGGAGAGCAACCATCGCCAACCACGACAGCTTGTGCAAGAATGTT
>CAZKCT010000048.1:0-14001 GCA_964551545.1 uncultured Piscirickettsiaceae bacterium
TTACGCGCTCTTTTTCTCTTCCCACTTGGCGACCTCATCATCCCATCCATCCATACGGACGTAAGAGGATTGACGTGGACTGTCGATCATCGACATCTCGACATCCAGATCCATCCCTTCGAGATAGGCTGGCAGACCAATGCGCTCGATCATCTCACCAGAGCGCTCATGCTCCAGGGCATTCTCTGCGAAGAAGTCGACGTGGTCACCACAGATCTCGAGGAAACGCTCCTTGCCCTCCTCGGTGTCGACCTTCATGAATGGGACGATAACCGTACCGAACATGTCGCCGACCTTCAGGGTACGTTTACCGCCCATCAGGATGGTGATGCCCTTGTCGTCACCCTGAGCCAAGATGGCGTTGCCATCCTTACCCACATATTTCTCACTCACGGAAGAGACAACGTTGATGCAGTGCATGCAGCGGACACACTGCTTATTGTCGATGGTCAGGCTAGTGTCTTCTGCCATCTCCATACACTGACCAGGGCAACGGCTGGTGATGTTGTCAACAACATGCTTCACCCCCTTGTCTGCAACAAACGCTTTCCAACCATCTTGGTTGACCTTGATGTCGTCACGCCAGGTGCCGATCACTGCCATGTCTGCACGCTGAATGGCGTTGGTGCAGTCATTTGGACAACCAGAGAACTTCCACTTCATCTTGTATGGCAGTGCTGGACGGTGCAGGTCATCGAGGAACTCGTTGATGGTGGCACGCATCAGGTCACCCTCGTCGTAGCAGGACTGCTCACAGCGGGCTGCACCAACACAAGAAACGGAGGTACGGACTGCTGGGCCTGCGCCACCCATATCAAAGCCCATCTCATTAAATTTATCAAAGGCGGTCTGTACACCCTCAGTGTCAGTCCCCTGGAACATGATGTCTCCAGACTGTCCGTGCATTGCAACAAGGCCAGTGCCCGTCTCTTCCCAAACGTCACACATATCGCGCAACAGCTTGGAGTTATAGTGGTTGCCCCAAGCTGGCATGATGCGAATGGTGTGGAACTCAAGGGCAGCAGGGTACATGGTCTCACCCTTGTCATCCTTCAGCTCAGAGAAACGAGGAATGACACCACCACCGTAACCAATGACACCCACGGTGCCGCCCTTCCAGTAACCACGACGATTGATGAAGGACTGCTCCAGTGTACCGATGACGCCGCGCATCATCTTGGTATGTGCTGCATCACTCGCAGCCAGACGCTTCAGACCAGATACATAACTAGGCCAAGGACCTTTCTCTAGCTCGTCCAGATTCGGGGTTGGGATATCCAGCGCAGGGCTCACTGCGTTTAGCTTGGTTTTCTCTGACATTTGTAAGGTGCTCCTTAACGTTTACCAGTCAATCACTCTTTGAAGTTGTACTTTTCAGCACGCCCCGGAAGACCCGGATTCGCAATCGCCAAAAAGAATGAATTCTCACCAATTGTCTGAGGCCTCCACCTCAGTTCGTTAGGGACTCCAACATCAGACATCCCTAAAATTGGGACTCGAAGTATGTCAGCTCCACTCCATCGGTTCAACGCCCTTTCCACAGACAATCGGGATACCCCATCTATCCCCAATGGGATATAAGGGGATGACTTTATAATAAAATCATGAAATTACGATATACCCCTTCCGAATCATCCAGAATCCCCCCTTGTCTTTCCCTGAAAGATCCTTAATCTATAGTAATCTGGTTGGTTATTAGACCCCATCAAATTCGAGGCAACGATCATGTTAAACCTGAGTGAAGTGCTGATGGAGAAGCAGCACGAAATGGAGACTTTTGAAGATCTCGAGCGCACCATTCACGAGATGGCTCGCAGCAAAAACGAACGCTTCTTCCGGATCGATGTAAAACCCCCTTTTACCGATACGCCCGACAATTGGGAAGATCGACTTGAGGCAGCCTTCTACTAAACCACTGAAACAGAACGGAACCGACATGAATCAACCCCCACCCATCGACCTGCTCGCCGAAGAGGAGGAGAGCCTGGCGTCGAAAGAGTCTCGCCTCGCAAGCCTGGAACAACGACTTGAGGCGTGTTCTACCGAGGAACGGGCCGAACTGCTTCTCGATTACGGCACTCTCCTGCTTGATTTTCAGCGCAAGGAGGACGCCTGGAGTGCTGCCAAAGAGGCCTTCGACCACTTTGCTACGGTTGAAAACTGGGAGCTGGCCGTTACCGCGACTGATATTCTGGTCACTGCTGACCAGAAAGAGTCCCTGATTGCCCTCGCTCATGGAATTTGGCTCGGCATCACCTACCCCATCAATCCTGAAACCACCGTCGCTATTCTGCAGCATATGGTGGAAGAGTCTCCTGTTGGCTCCGATACTGCGGCCGTTGCGGCTGTCAGCGCCCACTTTATTGCGGATCGCCGCGCTCCTGAAGGGAAGGCAGGAGAGAACGTCCGTTTCTTCACCAGTCAACGATTGGCAGAGGTCGCCTCCCAACACCGCAGCATCAAGAGCCAGGAGGAGTTCGAGATTTGGATGATGGGCAATGAATTCGATAACCCCGACTCCTTCCTCTCCAAGCTCTCCGCTGCCATTGATGCCTTGGCTGATGGCCATTGGTGGATCGATCGCGACGCACTGAGAGCGGCTCTACCGGAATAGCATCGTGTCATTCTGGGAAGAAGATGAGCGAGAACAGACCATCACCATCTCCGATGATGTGGTCGATCTCAGCTTTCGCATCCAATGCAAGGCGCTCCCCGTAGACCACGGCTGGGTATTGAGTCAGGCGATTCTTCAGAAACTGCCCTGGTTTCCGGAAGAGCCTCAGGCCGCCTTGCATCAGGTTCTAGTCGCCGAATCAGGCAATGGTTGGCTCTCCCCAGAGAAGGGGGATGCACTCCTCTACCCCTCTCGCAGAACTCGGCTGACACTGCGCCTTCCCAAACATCGAATTGAGGCGGCTCAAAATCAACTCGATGACGTAACATTGCAACTAAAGCCCTTTTCTTTACAGCTGAGTCGCTCTGAGATCCAGCCGCTGAGCAAACTCACCACCCTCTATACTCGCTTTGCAATTTTCAAAGAGGGAGAGAGTGAAGAGCAGTTCCTCAATCGCATTCGGCAAGAGCTGGACGACCGTGAAATCTACCCTCGCAAGATGGTTTGCGGCCGCAAGAATCTTCTCCAACAGGGGGAGAAAACCCTGACCACGCATAGCCTGATGCTTGCCGATCTCACCCCGATGGAGGCGATCAAACTACAACAACAGGGGCTCAATCAGGGCAAAGATTTTGGATGTGGGTTGTTTTTACCCCACAAAACAGTGGAGAATCGACTCCAGGAACAGGAGTAACGATCCTCAAAACCTTCATCATTTGTACAACAAGGAGAATGAAAAGATGAGTTACGAAGTCAACGGACAGACCATTGAGACCAATCCCAACGGCTATCTGGAGAACCAGGATGACTGGAACGAAGGAGTTGGCCAAGTCATTGCCGATGCCGAGGGTATCGAAATGACCGACAAACACTGGGACCTGGTCAACCATCTGCGTGACGAATACTTCAACAACGGTGGTAACCAGCCCAATGACCGCAACCTGGTCAAGGCGATGTCCAAGGCATGGGGCGAGAAGATCAACTCCAAAGATCTCTACACGCTATTCCCCAAGCAGCCCTCTAAGCAGGCTGGCAAGATCGCTGGACTGCCAGAGTCACGCCGCAAGGGTGGCTACTAATCGACACACTGTCGAGCATTGAACAAGACCCGGCCCCGGCCGGGTCTTTTTTCTCACCAACACCCCGATGGCAGCTCCCTCAACCATCCATTTGATCGAATCTCTACGCAGCCGCCTGGCAGCGGATGAAGAGGTTCCCGAACTCGATCAACTTGAACAGCGCCTGCTACAGAACGAACAGCAGACCGAGCTGCAGATCCGCACCAAAACACGGCACTTGGCACAACAGGCAGCCTCTCTGCGTATCCTCTACGATGTGGTCGCCAGCCTTAACAGCTCGGAAAACGTCCGTGAACTACTGCTACGCTTCCTCTCTTTCCTTAAAGAGATGGTCGGCGCGGATGCTGCCACCATCCGTCTGCTAACCCGAGACAACCAGATGAAGCTGCTCTCCAGCATCGGCATAGAGGAGCAGAACGAGCAACTCAAGAGCATCATTCCAGTCACCAACACCCTCTGCGGCAAGGCGCTCTCCGGAAGAACCATTCTGCAACAGGAGGCTCCCTGCGACTGCAGCAATGAGGAGGGTGTCGAGCTGCCGTGTGCCGATAGTGGCGTAATTGTGGTACCGCTTCAACATCAGGCACGAACCCTCGGGGTCTATACCCTCTTTGTCTCACCCGAACGTCAGTCCATCAGCCAGGAGATGGACCGCCTGCTCATCAACATTGGTCAGAACTTGGGAATGGCGATCGAAAAGTTCCGCCTGGAGCAGGAGGCACAGAAAAGTAAGCTCGATCAAGAGCGCGCCCATATCGCTCATGAGCTTCATGACTCCCTTGCACAAACCCTTGCCAGCCTGCGAATCCGAACCCAGATCATGGAAGAGAATCAGAAGCGAGCTGACAAGGAACACAATCACACCAGCCACCACTACTACGAGATCCTCCACCTGCAACAGGGGCTGCATCAAGCCAACCGTGAACTACGTAGTCTGATCGCCAACTTCCGTGCGCCGATTCACCAACAAGGGTTAATCGAATCAATCACCACCCTCACTGATGAGTTCCGCAAAGAGACCGGGATCAAAACTTACTTCCAACACCAGTGTGAAACAATTCAACTCCTACCAGAGTTTGAGGGCCATCTGCTGCGGGTCATCCAGGAAGCATTGGTCAATATCCGCAAACATAGCCAGGCACACACCGTGCGCATTCTTGCCGACTGTATTCGCAATCAACGTTTCTGGGTTTTGATCGAGGATGATGGGGTCGGTTTCTCTCCAGAAAATACCACCCTGCCACTGGAGGGTGAACATATCGGGCTCTCAGCCATGCAGCAACGAATGGAGGCGATCGGTGGTACACTAGAGATCGAAAGCGAGCCTGGCGAGGGGACCCGAATCACTCTCACTGGCACCGTCAAAGAGCGCAGCGAAGAAGACATCTTTGATCTCTTATGAAAGTATTATTGATTGACGATCACACTCTGTTCCGCACCGGAATTGGCGCTCTGTTGCAGGGGCACGATATCCAACTCGCGGCTGCCGTCGGTACCGGGGCCGAGGGTATTCATCTCGCCTCAGAACTCGACCCCGACATTGTCCTTCTCGATCTGAGAATGCCGGAGATGGACGGTCTTCAGGTACTGTCCACCCTGAAACAGAAAGAGCCCAATCTTCCCGTCGTCATGCTCACCACCAGCGAGGAGGAGCAGGATCTGCTGGCCGCACTTCAAGGTGGCGCCCAGGGTTATCTCCTCAAAGACATGGAGCCCGAAGATCTGGTCCATTCGCTGGAACGGGCACTCCAGGGAGAAGTGGTGGTCGCCCCCTCCTTGACCCCTCTATTGGCGCGCGTTGCACAAGGAGAGATCCTCAAGACCCACCAGCGTGATGATTTACAGTCTCTGCTCACCCCACGAGAGTATGAGATCCTCTCCCACCTTGCGGAGGGGCAAAGCAACAAGGTCATCGCACGTGAGCTCAATATCTCAGATGGCACCGTCAAATTACATGTCAAGTCGATCCTGAAGAAGCTTGATGTCCATTCACGCGTCGAGGCAGCGGTAATTGCCGTCGAGCGCGGTATTACCAAATCAAAGTAGAGCCTATTCGATGAAACTATTTACCGAACTGGTCAAAGACCTGACCCCCCACGTCACTGAAATCTTCCCGTGGGACCTCGCTGACAAGCTGGACCAGGAAGAGAAACTGATGATCCTCGATGTCCGCGAGCCCTATGAGTACAAAAAGATGCACATCCGCAACTCGATGAATGTGCCACGCGGCATTCTGGAGACTGCCTGCGAGTGGAACTATGAAGAGACCGTGCCCGGACTGGTTCAGGCTCGAGACCAAGAGATCGTTGTCATCTGCCGATCCGGCAACCGCAGCATCTTCGCAGCCCACACCATGCAGCTGATGGGTTACAAGCACGTCAGCTCACTCCGCACCGGGCTTCGCGGCTGGAACGATTACGAACAGGAACTTATTTGCGGTTACTGCAGTGAAGATGGTGCCTTGATGGATATTGATGAGGCGGATGAGTACTTCAGCGCCGGCCCCACTCCAGAACAGATGCGCCCCAGGGACTAATTCCCAATAATCTCAATTTTACCCCCTCAGAGTCCTCGTCTGCGGATCATCCACATCGCTATCCCAAGGAATAGACCTGGCATCAGGAACACTGTCAACACCGGATTAAGCTGGTAGATCTCCCCGGTATTAAGCAGCACACGGTTGACCAGATAGAAACCAACCCCCAGAAAGACCCCAATCATGATCCGCCGCCCCACCGAGAGCGAGCGGCCCTCGGTAATGGAGAAAGGGAGCGCCAACATCAGCATTACAACCAACCCAAACGGCATCGCAATCCGCCCCCAAAAAGCGTGCCAGTAGCTGTTCGCATCGAGACCACTCGATCCCATATAGTAGCCATAACGGAAGAGATCAATCGCTGAAAGATCACTGGGACGACGCGAGGCCATCTGCACCAGATCTTCTGAGACATTGGAGGCGTGATCCAGCTCTGGATACTGCTCCGCAACCGTTCGCTGTTCTCCGATCCGGGTCACCTCAACCTGCTCCAGGTGCCAGCTCTCCTCCTGATGAAAGGCACGTTCAGCATGACTGAACTCAGTGAGCTGTCCCGGCTGCGGGATCTTCATCCAGCGAATACCCGCAACGGAGCCATCCCCCTGCACCCGGTCCATGCGCACAAAGTACTCCCCATCGCGCAACCAGAACTTATCCCCTGCCTGCTCAATCACTGCCTGCTTCAGCGCCTTTGCTTTCATCATCCTGGCTCCCTGCTCCGCAGCCGGGGCGACCCACTCCATATTGATCACGGAAACCAGCAACAGCAGATAACCCAGTTTACGAATCTGCCACAACATTTTCATCACCGAGGCACCAGTGGCGCGAATCACCGTCAACTCACTTGAGGCTGCCATCCCACCGAAGGCAAACAGCCCACCGATCAGCACCGCCGCCGGGAGCATCTCCTGAATCACCTTCGGCATCTTCAACAGCACATACCAGACGGCGGTCGATGTAGTGAAGTCGTGGGTACCAATATGGCCCATCTCTCCAGCAAAGGTGACAAAATAGGCAATTGCCAGCAGCGCAGCAAGCGCAACACCGATGCCCCACCCCAGTTCACGCCCAATATAGCGTCCAAGAATCTCCATTATCCGGCACGCCCTCGCCAACGTGGCAACAACACAATTCCCTCTCGCAGATAGAGCATGAAAACTACCCCCCAGACCACAAGATAGATCCAGATCATCCCCAGCCAGGCATCTACCATGCCACGCTCAATCCAACCATAAGAGATATTGAACAGATTACTGAAGAGCAGATAGAGCAAGACACCCGGCACCATTCCGGCATATTTTCCAGCCCGTGGCGTGGTGCGGCTGAGCGGAACAGCCAGAAAAACAAGCAATACCGTCATCACCGGCAGTGAGAAGCGCCACTGCAATTCGGCCTGGTGTTGCAGGCGGTCCGACCCCCAAAGATCGCCAAAGGGGACAGCCCGCCCCTGCGGCTCCCCACTGCGGCTCTTCTCAAAATTGAGCTTGACCCCATACTCCTCAAAATCGACAATCTCCACATCCGCAGCACCGGGCTGCCCGCTATACTGCCTCCCCTGCTGCATGACCAGCCACTTGCCGTCCCCCTGCTCATCCGGGTAGAGCGTGCCATGCTTGGAGGTAATCAACTGAAAACGGTCTGATGGCAATGTTTCGTAGAAGAAGAGCCCCGCCATCTCTCGCTGATCGGCGGAGATCTCTTCCGCGTAAAAGACCCGCTCCTTGCCTCCAGAAAGTGCCTTGAATCGCCCCGCTGTCAGCCCAACGAGATTCATATTGGCATTGATCTCATCATGAATCCGGTTAATCTCGGTCTGCGCCCACGGCGTCACCATCATCACCATCAACAACACCAGAATCGAGACCCCACCAGAGAGCCAGCGCACCCCTCGGGAGGCACGATAGAGGTCTACCCCACTGGCTCGAAACGCAGTCACTTCGCTCTCTTGAAACAGTTTTCCAAAAGCGATCAACACAGAGAAAAAAAGCGTCATCGGGATCACCATCCCCAGATAAGCGGGCACCTTGAGCCAAACCAACTGCCAGACATACTCCACAGGAATCTGCCCTGCGGCCGCCTGAGCCATCACCTTACTCACCCGTAGCGTCATTAACAATGTAATCAGAATGGGGGTCGCCACCAGCCAGGATTTCACCACCTGCCACATTAGATAACGCTCGAGCAGTGCAAGCGGATGATTCCATCTCTTTTTTTCTGGTGCCATGTGCTCCATTCGCTAATAATATCCCTTTTACTTTTTCGACATAAGTGGAGTTTTTGATTGATGGACTATTCTGTATCCAGCAGCGCTCTGGAGCGCGCCAAAACTGACTGCATGATCTGCCCTGTGGTACAGGGTCAGCCGCTCATCCTTCCCCTACCAGTAGCAACGGTGTCACAGATCCAGCAATCGATTGAGCGGGGCGATCATCTCGGCGAGGCCGGTGAGACCCTCTGGATTCACAATCCCATCGGGCTCCAGGCGCAACGCCTGTTGCTGATTGGAGTGGGGAAGGAGCCTCATCCCAATGATCGAGATCTCAAGAAAAGCGTGGCTGCCCTCACTCAGTCGCTTCTCAATAGCGGCTGCCGCAACGCCGTGCTACCCGCTCCAGACCAAGATGAACCACATCGCTGGGGACGCTTGGTGGTCGAAACTGTTGAGGCAAGTCGTTACCAGTTCCAGCTTCCCGGCAGCAAAAAGAAGAAATCAGAGCGCCCCGAGCTGAAGAAGATCACCTTTGCCACCATAGGACGTAAACAGAGCAACGTGCTCAAACAGGCCATTCGTGAAGGCAAGGCGATCGCCCATGGCGTGGCTCTGGCCCGTACTCTCGGAAATCTACCGGCCAATATCGGCACGCCCGATTACCTGGTCCGTGAAACACGCAAGATTGGTCGCGGCGAAAAGAAAATTTCCATCAAGGTGTTGAGTGAGAAAGAGATGGAAAAACTAGGGATGGGCGCCTTGCTCTCAGTCGCGCGCGGCAGCGATCAACCCGCCAAACTGATCATCGCCGAGTACAAGGGTGCCGCAAAAAACCAGAAGCCCATTGCGCTGATTGGCAAAGGGGTTACCTTTGACTCTGGCGGCATCTCGCTCAAACCTGGTGCCCGAATGGATGAGATGAAGTTTGACATGTGCGGGGCCGCCTCGGTGATTGGGGTTCTACAGGCCGTGCGAGAGCTGCAGTTACCGATCAATGTGGTGGCACTGGTTCCTGCCACCGAAAACCTTCCCAGCGGCAAGGCCACCAAACCCGGAGATGTGGTCACCAGCCTCTCAGGTCAAACCATCGAGGTTCTCAACACGGATGCCGAAGGGCGACTCATCCTCTGCGACACACTGACCTATGCCAAACGCTACAAGCCCGCAGAGATCATCGACATCGCTACGCTGACCGGCGCCTGTGTTGTTGCACTGGGTAAACATGCCGCTGGACTGCTGAGTAATGATGACCAGCTCGCCAACGACCTGCTGCAGGCTGGAGAAGAGAGTGCCGACCGCTGCTGGCGACTTCCTCTATGGGATGAATACCAGCCGCAACTCGACTCCAACTTTGCTGACATGGGTAATATTGGCGGCCCAGAGGCGGGCACCATCACCGCAGCCTGCTTTCTCTCTCGCTTTGCAGAAGATCAGAAGTGGGCTCACCTCGATATTGCCGGAGCAGCCTGGCTCCAGGGAAAAGAGAAAGGGGCCACCGGTCGCCCTGTCAGCCTCCTGGTTCAACATCTAATCAACCGGTGCAAGTAGAGCGGCCACAGATCACACTTCATATTATTCATGGTAAAAATCACCCGACTATGACCCGTATCGACTTCTACGTTACCGATGAATCCCATCCAGATAGTGCCATACGCATCGCCTGCCGAATTGCAGAGAAGGCTTATTATCAAAAGCTACCAATCCATATCCACACCGGCTCTCCCCAGCAGGCCGAGACGCTGGACCAACTACTGTGGCGCTTCCGCAATGAGAGTTTCCTGCCTCATGAGCTTAATGACAATAGGGAAGTCACGCTGCCTGCAGGGCTAGAGACCCCTCCTATCACTATCGGCAGCAAAGAGCCTCAGCACCAAGAGATTGAGGTAGTGATCAACCTTGCCGAAGAGGTTCCCCTCTTTTTCAGTCGCCATAACCGCCTGGCTGAAATCATCGATGGCAATGGAAAAGTGGCCGGGCGAACGCGCTATAAATTCTATAAAGACCGCGGTTATGAGCTCAATACCCATCACCTCTAGGTGGTAAAATCTGTCGTTTGACTCAAGCCCCCACAAAACAGTAGAACATCAACCATCATGGAAAAGCGATACGACCCCCACGCCATTGAGCAGCACTGGTACGAGACTTGGGAAGAGCAGGGCCATTTTGCCCCGAACGGCAGTGATGCTGCTCCCTACTGCATCATGATCCCACCCCCCAATGTGACGGGGACGCTGCATATGGGACACGCCTTCCAGGACACCTTGATGGACACCCTCACCCGCTATCACCGGATGAAGGGGCACAACACTTTATGGCAACCGGGCACCGACCACGCCGGTATCGCTACGCAGATGGTGGTCGAACGCCAACTGAATGCCGAAGACAAGACGCGCCACGATCTAGGACGTGAAGCCTTTATCGACAAGGTGTGGGACTGGAAGGCCCATTCCGGCGGCACCATCACCCGCCAATTACGGAGAATGGGTTCCTCCCTCGACTGGAGCCGTGAACGCTTCACCATGGACGAAGGACTCTCCGATGCCGTCCATGAGGTCTTTGTACGTCTCTACGATGAGGGGCTGATCTACCGAGGCAAACGTCTGGTCAACTGGGATCCGGTACTCCATACCGCCGTCTCTGATCTAGAGGTAATCTCCGAAGAGGAGAACGGCCACATGTGGTATCTCCACTACCCCATTGCCGATGAGAATGGAGCCGCCACTAAGGAGTACCTGACAGTAGCAACCACCCGCCCTGAGACCATGCTGGGCGATACTGCTGTCGCGATTCATCCGGAGCATCCCACACTGGCCAAGCTGATTGGCCGTGAGATTGCACTGCCACTCTGCGACCGCACCATCCCCATTGTGGGCGACGAGCACGCCGATCCAGAGAAGGGAACCGGTTGCGTGAAGATCACCCCAGCCCACGACTTCAACGATAACGAAGTGGGCAAGCGCCATGATCTACCACTGATCAACGTCTTCACCATCGACGCCAAGATCAATAACGAGATGCCGGAGAAGTATCGCGGCATGGGTCGCTATGATGCACGCAAGGCGATTGTCACCGACCTTGATGCACTCGGCCTGCTGGAGAAGATCGAACCTCACAAACTGATGGTGCCCCGTGGAGACCGCTCCGGCACCGTGATCGAGCCTTACCTCACCGACCAGTGGTTTGTGAAGGCGGGGCCACTGGCTGAACCTGCCATTGATGTGGTCAAAACAGGGAAGATCAAATTTGTTCCACAGAATTGGGAGAAGACCTATTTCGAGTGGATGAACAACATTGAAGACTGGTGCATCAGCCGCCAGATCTGGTGGGGCCACCGTATTCCCGCCTGGTACGACGATGAAGGTAACATCTATGTCGCAAACGACGAGGTCTCCGCGCGTGAGAAGTATAAACTGGCTGATGATCTAGTACTGCGACAGGATGAGGATGTACTCGACACTTGGTTCTCCTCCGCGCTCTGGCCCTTCTCTACTCTGGGCTGGCCACAGAAGACCCCCGAGTTGGAGACCTTCTACCCCACCAGCGTACTGATCACCGGCTTCGATATCATCTTCTTCTGGGTCGCCCGCATGGTGATGATGGGGCTGAAATTCATGGATGATGTCCCCTTCAAGGAGATCTACATCCACGGTCTAGTGCGTGACTCCCACGGACAGAAGATGTCCAAGTCCAAGGGCAATGTACTCGATCCGATTGATCTGATCGACGGCATCGATCTGGAGACACTGGTTGCCAAACGGGCCACTGGACTGATGCAGCCGAAGATGCAGGCCAAGATCGAGAAGCAGACCCGCAAGGACTTCCCGGACGGCATCCCCTCCTACGGAACCGATGCGCTGCGCTTCACCTTTGCCGCACTCGCCTCTACCGGACGTGACATCAATTTTGATCTAGGGCGTACCGAGGGGTACCGCAACTTCTGTAACAAGATCTGGAATGCGGCACGCTATGTGTTGATGAACACAGAGGGGAAAGACTGCGGACAGGAGGGTGGAGAGGTAGAACTATTCACTGCCGACCACTGGATCATCAGCCGTCTACAAGAGACCGAAGCCGAAGTAGAACGCGCCTTTGGTGACTACCGTCTGGATCGTGCCGCCAACGCCATCTACGAGTTCACCTGGAACGAGTACTGTGACTGGTATCTGGAACTCTCCAAACCAGTACTCAACAGTGAAGATAGCAGTGAAGCGGCCCTGCGCGGCACCCGTCGCACACTGGTACGGGTACTGGAGACGCTGCTGAGACTCTCTCATCCCATCATGCCGTTTATCACCGAAGAGATCTGGCAGATGATTGCACCACTGGCAGGCAAACCGCTCGAAGCAGAGCACAGTATTATGCTGGAACCGTTCCCTATAGCCGATGAATCGAAGATCGATGCAACCGCAGCGGAAGAGATGGAGTGGGTCAAAGCCTTTATCCTCGGCATCCGCAGCATTCGCGGCGAGATGGATATTGCTCCTGGAAAGCCACTGGCCATTCTGGTGCAGGATGCCTCCCGTGAAGATCAAGCGAGACTGGAGTCCCACCGGGCAACACTCAATACCCTGGCACGCCTTGACTCCATTGAGATACTGGCACCGGAAACAGCGGCACCCGAGTCGGCTACCGCACTGGTCGGTAACATGAAGATCCTCATCCCGATGGCCGGACTGATCGACAAAGAGGCGGAGCTACAGCGTCTCAACAAAGAGATCAGCAAAACCGAAGGAGAGATCAAACGACTGGAAGGAAAACTCAACAATGCCAACTTTGTTGAACGCGCGCCCGAGGCTGTGGTTGCCAAGGAGCGGGGGAAGCTGGAAGAGGCGCAGTCTCGCCAACAGCAGCTGATCGAACAGTACGAGAGGATCACCGCGCTGTGAAGCAAACCACTCACACCCTCCTCACCATTACACTACTGCTGACACTCTCTGTGACAGAGGCGGAGGCGGCCAACCGCTTCGTCTCCGGTATTCCCATTCCACTAAGAGCAGAGCCTGATTCCGCAAATCGGAAAATTCTACAGCTGCTTCCAGTTGGTACCGAAATCAAAATCAGCAACAAGCAGAAAAATGGATTCCATCAGGCCACTAGCCCTTCTGGCACCACTGGATGGATTCCAACTCGTTACCTTTCTAAAGAGTCCCCCTTTCCAGCCCGAGACAAACCTGCCAATGGAGAAAAACGAGTTGAACTGGAGCTGGAGAATAGCCGCCTGAAAGGGACCATCAATAGCCTGCAGCAAGAGAAACAACTCATCGAGGCCGAGGTACAGAAGCTGAAAGAGCAGACTCGTCGAGCCAACCAGGAGGCAACCACTATCCGCAACGTCAGCGCCAGTGCTCTGGAGCTTGATGACGAAAACCACCA
This sequence comes from uncultured Piscirickettsiaceae bacterium, assembly GCA_964551545.1. Taxonomy (GTDB): domain Bacteria; phylum Pseudomonadota; class Gammaproteobacteria; genus Thiopontia. The sequence goes on from CAZKCT010000048.1 coordinate 13,812, forward strand.
CCTGCGTGAACAAGCAAGAACCCAGAAGCGAGACCTTGAGGTATTGCAGCAGGAGAACGAGGCGCTACAGGATCGCAAGGAGAGAGACTGGTTCCTGGTTGGAACACTCGTGGTGCTACTCTCCCTCTTCAGTGGCTTCTTCCTAGCGCGACTCCGCAGTGGCAGTAGCCGCTCCCGCGTCTAGCCTCGC
>CAZKCT010000049.1:0-13931 GCA_964551545.1 uncultured Piscirickettsiaceae bacterium
TGCGTGACAAGATCAAACTGGTATCTTCAGCAGGGACTGGATACTTCTACACCACTACCAAGAACAAGCGCACCATGCCGGAGAAGATGGAGATCAAAAAGTATGATCCCAAAGTCCGTAAGCATGTAATGTTCAAAGAGGCTAAGATCAAGTAATTGGTCTCACCTCTTGAGTGAAAAGCCCGCTTGATGCGGGCTTTTTTGTGGGTAACAGAAAAACCTCGAGCTATCGGTTCAGCATAAGCGCCCCACTGGCATCCACCTCACACTGCCAATCTGGCGCAATCAACGAGGTGGAGACCTGCTCGGTAATCAGTGCCGGTCCTTCGATCTGCTGCCCTACCGTTAACTGCGCCCGATCAAGTACTGGCACACTGCCCAGTCCAGCCATCTCAACCCTTACTTTAGGCTGCTGGCCTTCATCGATAGATTGATGCTGCAGCGCAAATGGTTGCCTCTGTCGCTCTCGCACCATCACCCGCAAGTTGACCAACTCCACAGGAAAATCAAAGTGGTGTCCATACTGATCCCGGTGCCGCTGATGGAAATCGACTACTGCCGCTGAGCCATGATGCCACGGCACATTGAGCGTTGAGGACTGCCCCTGATAGCGAAGATCAACACTCCATACAGAGTCGATCTCCCCCTCTTCAATCCCCTCATCCAGCAGCGCCTCAATCCCCTGTTGCTCCAGCTGCTGGAAGCCCTCTTCAATCTGATGATCATCCAGCACCTCCAGCAGTTCAATATGAGAACGAGAGAGCTCACGTCCACGCGGCGCAACCAACATTCCCAGCGCCGAGAGCACCCCCCCATGCATTGGAATCATTGCCTGATCCATCCCCAGAGATTCTGCCAATGCACAGACGTGGAGTCCTCCAGCGCCACCAAATGAGGCCAGCGTATAAGATCGAGGATCCACACCCCGCTGCACCGAGATCACCCGCAGCGCATGAGACATGTGCTCATTGGCAATGCGGATCACCCCCATGGCTGCCTCTTCGATTGTACTATCCAGCGCTGCCGCAACTGGTTCAATTGCAATCGCTGCGGCTGCTCGATCCAGTGACATGCCGCCACCCAAGAAAGCATGCGGCAGCAGGCGCCCCAGCAACAGATTGGCATCGGTCACCGTTGGCTCATGTCCTCCTTTTCTATAACAGGCCGGCCCCGGATCGGCCCCAGCGGATTCAGGCCCTACCTGCAACATCCCCCCTGCATCCACACGGGCAATCGAGCCACCGCCCGCGCCAATTGTATGCATATCGACCATTGGAACCGCCACTGGATAGCGGCCGATTTTTCCTTCCGAGGTCAGGCGTACTCCCCCATCAATCAACGCAACATCGGTCGAGGTACCCCCCATATCAAAGGTGAGCAATTTGGGTCGCCCTACCTGCTCTCCGATAAAATGGGCCGCCGCCAGACCACCTGCTGGCCCGGAGAGCAGCATATGGACCGCCTCTCTACCTGCATGGTCCGCAGACACTGTACTTCCTGAAGACTGCATCACCGACACCTGCGCCCCAGCGGTCTGTTGGGTCAGCCGTTGCAGATACCCCTCCACCAGCGGCCCCACATAGCTATTGAGCCAGGTGGTCATCCCCCGCTCATATTCACGATACTCCGGCAGCACGCTGGAAGAGCGGGAGACAAATACTTCATCTGGCACAATGGACTCTATTTGCCGTTCCGCCTCATCATCAAGGAAGGAGAAGAGCAGGTTGATCGCCACAGCATCCGGCTTTCGCACCTCAATCGCTTCACGCAACTGCTTCAGATCCTTCTCGGTGAGTGATTCAATACTCTTCCCTTCAGCACTAAGCCGCCCACCGATCTCCAGACAATCCTCAGCAGGCACTGGAGGAGCCTGAGGGATTGGCTGAAGATTGTAGAGCTCCGCTCTTGCCTGCCGCCCAATGGTCAGCAAATCGGCAAAACCGCGATTGGCAATATAGAGGGTACGCACCCCTTTCCCCTCAAGCACTGCATTAGTGGCCACCGTAGAGCCATGGACCACCATCAGCCCCTGCAGCGGAATCTCCATCTCGGCAATTCCCTGAAGGATCGCCCGCTCTGGCGCATTCGGTGTCGACAGCACCTTGTGGATCTGGAGCGCCTCTCCATTCCACCAGACAAAGTCGGTAAAGGTGCCACCTGTATCTACTCCTAACAGCATCTCGCCATTATACTCTTTGACATGCCTGAACTCCCCGAAGTTGAGACCACCCGACGCGGCATTGAGCCTGCATGCCTCAATCAGAGCGTGACCAAGATCACCATTCGCAACCGTGCATTGCGCTGGCCGATCCCGGACGACCTTGAGACCTCCATCTGCGGAATCACCTTTCACCAGATCGACCGACGAGCCAAATATCTGCTGCTCAAGAGCGATCGCGGCACACTGATCATCCATCTCGGCATGACCGGTTCACTGCGTGTACTGGAAACGCCACTCCCACCCGGAAAGCATGACCACTATGACCTCCACCTCAGCAACAACACATTTCTGCGTTACCGAGATCCACGCCGCTTTGGTGCTCTACTCTGGACCACAGACCCGATTGAGCAACATCCGTTGATTGCATCACTGGGGGTCGAACCGGTTGGAGAAACAACCATTGAGGAGGCCAGCAACCACCTCTTTCAACAGTCTCGCAACCGAAAAACCTCCATTAAGGCTTATATGATGGATCAAAAGGTGATTACCGGAGTGGGGAACATCTATGCCTGTGAGTCGCTATTTCTCAGTGGCATCCACCCCAAACGGAGTTGTGGCCGCATCTCGAAAGCTCGCTACTTCAAACTGGCAGAAGCCATTCAACGACGTCTGAACGAGTCCATTCAGCAAGGCGGAACCACACTACAAGACTTTCGCAACAGTGAAGGAGAACCAGGTTACTTCCAACAATCTCTCACCGTTTATGATCGTGAAGGAGAGCCCTGCCAACATTGCGGTAGCGCCATCAAGCGGATCACCCAAAATCAACGCTCCACCTGGTACTGTCCCCAGTGCCAACACTGATTTGATAAACTAGACCCATGGATATCCACAACCCCACAGCCTGCGAAGACAAGGAGCCCTTTGCACTGCGCGTGATCGGCGAGAGTATGGCCCCCGAATTTCAGGATGGCGCCGTGATCATCATTGATCCCGGCTATCCTGCAGTGAACGGCGCCTATGTGCTGGCGCTCTACCAAAAGGAGTACCACTTCCGTCAATGGGTTCGCCGCGATGACAAAGATTATCTGGTGCCACTCAACGCTCTGTTCCACTCACTGGAGCTGGAGGGGCACTATCAGATCATCGGCGTCATCTCCCAGCAGAACCACAACCGCGCTACCTGGCATTACGAATATCCAAAGGCGGGGGTAATCGATAAGCGAGAGGGTGAACGCAGCAAGAAGCGGCGACTGAAGCGGGAACAACGAGCCGCCCAATAACCAAAAAAGCCGATTCAATCGAATCGGCTTTTTACTGTTCGGCGCCTCGGAATCAGGCGGTCAGCTTCTCATACTTGGCTCGTAGCTGATCCTCACTCTCCTCATGATCAGGGTCCGGCAGGCAACAATCAACCGGACAAACCTCGACACATTGTGGTTCATCATAGTGGCCCAAGCACTCAGTACAGAGCTCGTGATTGATCTCATAGATCTCATCGCCTTGGAAGATTGCCTCATTCGGGCACTCCGGCTCACACACATCGCAGTTGATACATTCATCCGTAATAAAAAGTGACATCTTCGATCATCCCTATGGTTATCGCGTGAATTCTTGAACCCTTTTATTGTACCTCACCACAACGACCGCCCACAATGCGCCTCGATCAATTCCTCAACCATCGTCCCTTGCTGAGAACTTCTCTTCCAGCGCAAGCTGAACATTTTTCTCCACAAACGGCTCGATATCTCCTCCGAGACGGGCAATCTCTCGCACCATGCTGGAGGAGAGATAGCCATACTGCTGCGCTGGCGTGAGAAAGAAGGTCTCAATCTCTGCAGCAAGATGCCGATTCATCCCCGCCAACTGGAACTCAAACTCAAAATCGGAGACCGCCCGCAGCCCACGCAATATCGCACCTGCCCCCACCGAGCGCGCAAACTCCACCAACAACCCCTCAAAAGCGATCACCTCTACCTGCTCACGCCCCTGTAACGCCTGAGTCGCTAGCGCAACCCGCTCCTCTACCAAAAACAGGGGCTGCTTGCTGGTGGAGTCACTGGAGACCACCGCCACCACCACCTGATCAAACAGACGCCCCGCACGATCCACCAGATCGATATGTCCATTGGTAATGGGATCAAAGGTTCCCGGATAGACCACTTTTCTCATGATGCGCTACTCTCAACATTCTCCGCCAACAGGTATCGTACCTGACCCGCCTCACCACTGCGAACCACTTGCCACCTCTGAGGCAGTGATACCTCACCCATGTCACGTTCCACCTCAATATATAACTGTAACGCTGGATGGAGCTCACTCTTTTCCAATCGAGCGACCACCTGCTGCAACAATCCCTTTCCGAACGGCGGATCAAGAAAGATCAGTTGATAGTCCGAAAGTTCGAGCTGATCCAGTAACCGTAATCCGTCACGCAGATGGACGATGCCACGATCACTCTTCAATAACTTCAGGTGTTCTTGAATTGCCTGGCCGCTTTTGCGGTCCCGCTCCACAAAGTCGACATGCGCTGCACCACGAGAGAGCGCCTCCAGCCCCAGCGCACCACTCCCTGCAAAGAGATCCAGACAGCGCGCACCATGAATGGTCGGCTGCAGCCAGTTGAACAGCGTCTCTCGGACTCGGTCAGGGGTTGGGCGAATGCCGGGATGGTCCGGAAATGTGAGCACTCGACCGCGCCACTCCCCACCGATCACTCTCAGCTTTCGGCTTCCCCCCTGCTTTCCTCCACGGCGGCCACTCAAGAAGCGGATCCACCCACCGTAACGGTCACCATCTGATCCGGCCGCAAGCGACGCTGGAAGGCATCGATGATGCTCTCCTTGGTGGTACGCTCCACATTGCCGTTGAAGGTCTCCAAATAATCATTGGGGAGGCCGTAAAAACCGATCATCCCGAGATAGTCGACGATCTTCTTGTTGCTATCCACCCGCAGCGGGAAACCACCGGTGATATTTTTCTTCGAACGCTCCAACGCCTCATCCCCAGGACCGTTCTCAACAAACTCAATAACCGTCTCACGCAGTACACGGGTAGCCTCTTCCAGGCTCTCATTCTTGGTCTGCAGACCCGCCTGGTATGGCCCCTCTCCACGCATCGGCGAGAAGTAGCTGTAGGCGCTGTAGGCCAATCCGCGCTTCTCCCGAATCTCTTCGGATATCTTCGAGATCAGACCACTCCCCCCCAGAATGTGGTTCCCCACATAGAGATTAAAATAGTCTGGATCCCCTCGCCGCAGCACCGGATGCCCCATCAGCAGGTGACTCTGTACCGATGGATAATCGACATGAATAGTCTCTCCCGGTTTTGCTGTCACCGCATCTGGCAATAAAGCCGCTCGTTCCCCCGAAGGCAGACGCCCCACCACCTGCTCGGCAACCGCTCGGGCCTGCTCAATACCGATATCCCCAACCATCGCTACCACCGCATTTTTGCCTACATAGTAGCGCGCATGGAAGAGACGCAGGTCCTCACGCTTCAGCGCCGTAACGCTCTCTTCGGTACCACTGGATGGCTCTGCATAAGGGTGCTTCCCATAGAGCGCACGAAAAAAGGCCTGATTGGCCAGTGTGCCGGGGTCCTGCTTCTGCGCCTGAATCCCGATCAGCTGACGTTTACGCTCCCGCTCCAGTGCATGCTTAGGGAAGTAGGGGTGGTGAATCAGGTCCGCCATCACTGCCAATGCCGGCTCCAGCAAATGTTCGTCACTAAGACTACGCAGCGAGACCACTGCCATATCACGCAGGGAATCAAATCCAAGCTGTGCGCCCAGCCGGTCGATCTCCTCGGCGATCGACTCCTCGCCTCGCTCTCCTGCTCCGGTGGAGAGTAGACCATTGGTCATGGAGGCGACCCCACCCTGCTGACCATCCCGTGCACTCCCCGCATCGAAGATCACCCGCACATCAACCATCGGCAGATCAGGCGTATGAACATAGAGAACACGCGCCCCATTGGAGGTCTCCCAGCGTTCAATCTGTGGCGCAGCAGAGGCCGTGACGGAAAACAGCAGTGCCGCTCCCCAAAGCATCCATTTAGTGAACATTGTGCGCCCCTCCTTTCTGCTCTGTCTCACCGCTCTCGATCGGCAGCGGCTCCAAGATTGCCGTCGTCAACCGCTGAGGATCGAGATATTTATTGGCTACCGCCAGCACCTGATCCGCGGTGACTGCTCGCACTTTTTCGGTATAGCGATCCATCTCACGCCAGTCGAGACCAATGGTCTCCAGCTTGCCCATCTGCATCGCCTGATAGAAAACGGAGTCCTGCTCAAACACCTTGGCGGCCACCACCTGCGCCTTGACACGATCCAGTTCAGACTGTCTCACCGGCTCACGCTTGACCGCCTCCAGCTCCGCTAGCAGTGCCGCCTTCAACGTATCAATGGTCTGCCCTTCCCCCGGCACTCCCTCTAACAAGAATAGGGTCTGCAGACGATCATAAGGGTCATAACCAACCCCGGCACTGGCGGCAATCTGACTACCCCGCACCAGCTGCTTACTCATCCGTGCACTGTCACCACCATCCAGCACATAGGCCAGCACCTCCAGCGCATAAGGCTCCCAGCCCTCCTCAGCTGTGGCAACCGTTGGTGCCGGAAAGCCCATCAATAGATAGGGGATCTCTGCCGGCACCCTCACTGTCACCTGGCGCGGCCCCAGCTGTTTGACCTCCAACCGCGGCTTGGGGGGTTCCAGCCTGGAGGGCTGCAGTGGACCGAAATATTTTTTGGCCAACGCCACCACCTCGTCACCCTTCACATCACCGGCCACCACCAGTGTGGCGTTATTGGGGGCATACCACATCTCATACCAGCGGCGCTGATCCTCAACCGTGTAATTCTGAATATCATCCATCCAGCCGATGATTGGGTGGTGGTAAGGACTGGTCTGGAAAGCGGTCGCCATAAACTGCTCATAGGTGAGCGAGGTGGGCTTATCCTCGGTGCGCATACGCCGCTCTTCGGCCACCACATCCCGCTCCTTGATGAACTCCTCCTCGGGCAGGGTCAAATTGCGCATGCGGTCTGACTCCAGCTCCAGCGCGATGGGGAGGCGGCTCTTCTCCAGGCGTTGAAAATAGGCCGTGTAATCCTGCCCGGTGAAGGCATTCTCTCGTCCTCCGTTCTCGGAGATGATCCGAGAGAACTCATTGGGGCCAATCTTCTCCGTCCCCTTGAACATCATGTGCTCCAGCATATGTGAGAGCCCGGTGATGCCATCCGTCTCATAGCTGGATCCCACCTTGTACCAAACCTGCGAGACCACCACGGGAGCACGATGATCCTCCTTGACGATCACCTTCATCCCGTTCTCCAGCACCGCCTCGGTCACATTGGCACCCTGGGCAGTCCCCCACCCCAGTGCCCCAAACAGCAGGATCGCCAGCCACTTCTCAGCCACTCTTTTTCTCATCCATTTCACCCTGATTCAGAGATTCCTTCGTTGAATCGAAAATTGTACCCGAGAAGACCCTATGGGCGGCGGGAAGTTCCACAACATTGCAATCACATATTTCGCCAACTGCTTATAATATTGAGAAGCTATAGCTTTTCACATAGAGTGTTCGCCATCCAAACGGCGAAACGACCCCGTTACTGATCGGTCACAGACAGGAAGCCCCGCAGATGAGTCTCTCCCCCGCCGCCCTCGCCTCCAGCGTTCTGATTCTTGCCATCGCTGCCGGTTGTGGCGCACAGCAGCAATCGACGCGCTATCACCCCATCAAAGAGCGTGCCTACGGCCCCGATGCCTCAGAGGCAGCCGCCGATCCGACTCGCCCCAAGAACGAATACAACATCACCCTCAATTACGAACTGGGCATGCACTGCACCGGCTTCGACTTTACCTACTGCTGCGTACTCCCCCCCTACAACTCACTGCAGGCACAGGTGGTAAAGAGCGCCAGCGGGGAGATGAAGTATCCAGAACTACTGGAGTCCGATGAGGCAGAGCAAGATATTCTGGTCGACGGCAACCGCCTGATGAAGATTGAGTATGGCCACACCGATAACAGCTACTCCGAGGGGGACAAACTCGCCTACTGGAATGTGAAATATGACATCAACCAGGATGGGGAGTATGGCGCGGATGAAAATGTCGCCAACGCCTACTTCAGCCATCTCTATGTCTATGAAGATCTCAAAGGCACCAACTCCAGCAATACAAGTGTCGATGGCTATAAGGCCCGCATTGGCATTGAACTCCCCATTCCCAAGGACAATGGTCCCGCAGGGGCGGCCGTACCAAGCCCCATGAGTAATGGACATCTCCACTACAGTGGTGACAAGGGGACCGTGGTCTACACCAAATCCCCGGCACTCGATAATGTGCCCATCATGCTCACCAGCCCAGGCATCTGGGATGCGCTTGGTCTGCCGCTCACTCCGTGGCAGGACAGCATGATGAAGCGGGATCCGCTGACCATGGTCGAGAGTGACATCCGCCCCTATCAGGAGGCATGGGCCGCTCTGGTTGACGCCAAGAGCGGTGAGGCGATCATCGACCGTGTCAATGGAAAGCCGGTCCGCTTTACCGGCACCAGCCCGATCGACATCCCCAACTGCGCCAACTGCCACGCCAACGAAAATGCCAATGGCCGGAAATACACCCTCTACAAACAGGAGCAGGCCTTCTGGAAAGGGCTGGGGGCCAGTGACTGGATCGCCAATCTCAAGGCGACCTCTATCTCCATTCTCGAGCAACATGATGACCGCCACGGCACTGGCTTCCTCAAAGACTACAATCCCGGCTCCCGCTCCAAGGACAACCGCCTGGGGCGTGATCCTGTGCTCTGTCAACAGTGCCATGCCGACAACGTCATCGGCGTACTGCAATCGAAAAAGGTCAACGAGGTGATCCCCGGTGGAGAGCGCCACGCCATCTCCCCACTGACTGAGGCGATCCACCGCGTCCACCAACAGAAGCGCCCCCTCCCTGACAGCCAAGGACGCACAGGGAGCTGCCAGGGGTGCCACCCCTCTCATCGGCAGGATGGCGATATGGATCGCTACCCCATCACTGCCACTGGCGAAAACCTCTTTTCCAAGGCGGACAACCGCGACGGAGAGGGCTGTTTTGCCGGGCGCGATGTCCACGCCAACCCCTACAAGGATAAAGATGGCGCTGGTACCCCGGAACATCTCAATGCGATTGGTCAGTGGCTGCAGAGCAACGTCTCCAATATCGGCAATGGCGAAGGCGGAAAGGGGCTCTGGTGTACCAACTGCCACACCCCGCTCTCACGCGAGCTCTATCAACGCGACAACCTCACCCACGCCTTCCGCCAAGAGGGAGAGACACTACGCAACCAACCGCTAGAGAAGATCGCTGCTGGCATCGGCGTGGATCTGACCACCCTGAAATCGATGATGGACCCCAAAGTGGTGCTGGATGAGAAGAGCCACGACACCCCCGGAAAATCACAGATTCTTGCCCTCTGGGGAGAGCAGCCCCACCCGGATATTGCGGTGATTGCCCTCAGCGATGGAAACCCGCTGGTTCATATCGATGAGGATGGTGACCCCAATGTGATCCCACTCTCTGCCAATCCCGCTGTCGACCCTGCCACACTCCGCCTGCCAGAGGCAGCCGATGGTGCCACAGCCGTCTCTTATGACGCCGCCAGTGACGGTCGCAGCTACTGGCTCTCTGCCGGTGAACCCCACTGCGCAGATTGCCACGCCGCCCCCTATGTGGAGGGTCAGGGTGGCCTCGCCTTCCCCATCAACCAACCGGGGAAATATAGCCTGATGCGCTACTCCAAGGGCCATGCGGGGCTCACCTGCCAGGCCTGTCACGAGTCAACCCACGGGCTCTATCCAGTCACCTCGGATGTGGACCCCACCAGCTACCAGCAGGCTGCCCAGTTCAATCCTGATGGCTCTCACGGCCCCATCCAGTGCGCCGCCTGTCATGTCACCAATGAGGCAGGCGTGCCCCCACTGGTGAAAGATGCCACTTGGCAAGGAAAACCGGTGATTGACGACCTGGATGCCGCTATCTCCTGGATGCATGCCACTGCACCGGATCTTGGTGGTGCAATCCCTGAAGAGTAGTTAGCCGCTGTAATCGAGACATCAGAAAAGGGGAGACCATTGAGTCACCCCTTTTTTGCTACACTCTCTCCTCCTTTTTCCACAGAGATCTCCAGCGAATGACTCGCCATCTTCTCTCTATCCTGCTGCTCTTCACCACCTTGCTGCCAACCGCCTATGGACAGGAGGAGCAGGTGCTGGTCACCGTTGAGGGATTTCCCATCACCCTCCACCATGTCGATCAATTGATTGCCAGCTCCCCACTAGCCGATCGCTACCCGACCCTGGGGCAAGAGGAGCAGTCGGAGATTCGTGGCAACATCCTGATTCGGCTCATCAATCTTCAATTGCTCTATCTGGAGGCTGTAGCACAGAAACTGGATCAGAATGCCGCCTTCATTGCGGAACGAGAGGCCTTCCGCAAGGGCTTTCTCTACAAACGCTATATGGATCGGCTGCGGGATCAAATCAAGATTTCTGACGAGACCATGAAAGAGCTAGTCGCCCAGCTGAAGGGAAATTCTGAGGCGCTGGATGCTGCAGTGGCCCAATACAAGACTCAACAGTACCAGCAGCTTCGCAATTTGGCGCTGCGACAGATTCGTCAACAGCTCCACCTCACCGTACACAGCGAGCGCATCACCCAGAACCTGACCCCCAAAACCATTCTGGCCGAGGCCGACAACTATCAACTCCTCTTCTCTGATCTCGATATTCCGCTCAATAACAATGAACTGATCGATACCGCTACCATCGAAGAGCAGCTCTACCAGCAGCTGGAGATCGACCTTGTTAACCGTATGGTCAGAGTTGAGCCAGGCAGTCTTGACACCTTGATGGAGGCCTTCAACCGGGAGCGACTGCCGGCCCTGCTGCTGGAGCAGAAACGGCAAGCGTGGATCCCAACCGAGGCCGATGCACGCCACTGGTTCAAGCAACACCGTACGCTTGGAGAGATTCCAGAACAGCGAAAAATCGCACAGATTGTGCTCGATGATCACAACAAGGCCGAAGCACTGAAAAAGCGCTTGGCTAGTGGGGAGAGTTTCTACCAAATGGCTCGGCTCCACACCATCGACCCCTACGGAAAACAGCAGGCAGGGCAGATGGGATGGCTCCCCAAAGGCACCGCCATGGGACCCATTGAACAGGCTCTGGCGCAGATGAAACCCGAAGAGGTCAGCGCCGTCATCAAGACCGAAATGGGGCTCCACCTGATCCTTCTGGAGGCGGTTCGACCGGCACAACAGCTGGCGTACGAGGCCATTCAGGACCGAGTTCAGCAGGCGATGCTCGAAGAGCAGCTGCCCCCATTCCTCCATTCACTGCAGAAAAAATATACCATCACCTTTACCGAGCCGGTTGCTGAAAGATCATCACAGAACCACTGACAGGAAGTCTCATGTTTGGATTTGGAAAAAAGACCGCGAACGAACCCAAAGAGAAGAAAAACCTCTTCGGAAAACTGCGTGATCGGCTTGCCCGTACCCGCTCCAACTTTAGTGAAGGGCTGGGCAACCTGCTCCTTGGAAAGAAAGGCATCGACGATGACCTGGAAGAGGAGCTGGAGACCCGCCTGCTGATGGCCGATGTCGGCATCGAGGCCACTCAGGAGATTCTCTCGCAACTACCCGACCGACTCTCCAGAAAAGCAAGCGATGACCCGGAAGCGCTGATCAAGGCGCTCAAAGAGGGGATGCTGGAGCTACTCGCCCCCTGTGAATCCCCCCTCGTGGTTGATGAACACCAGCCTTACGTGATTCTGATGGTTGGCATCAATGGTGCCGGCAAGACCACCACCATTGGCAAACTGGCGAAACAGCTCCAGAATCAGGGTAAATCGGTCATGCTCGCCGCTGGAGACACTTTTCGTGCTGCCGCTGTAGAACAGCTGCAAGAGTGGGGGCGCCGCAACGAAATTCAGGTGGTGGCCCAGCAGACCGGAGCCGACAGCGCCTCGGTGCTCTACGATGCCGTTGAATCGGCCAGAGCAAAAAAGGCCGACATCCTTATTGCCGATACTGCAGGCCGTCTCCACACCCAATCCAATCTAATGGAAGAGCTGAAGAAAGTGAAGCGGGTGATGCAGAAGCAGGATCGGGCCATTCCTCATGAGATCATGCTGATCCTTGATGCCGGCACCGGACAGAATGCCATCCACCAGGCCCGTGAGTTCCACGACGCCATCGGTCTCACCGGCATCACCCTGACCAAGCTGGATGGCACTGCCAAGGGGGGCGTGATTTTTGCCATCGCCAAGCAGTTTGGACTACCGATCCGCTTTATCGGTGTTGGAGAGAGCATTGATGATCTGCGCCCGTTCGAGGCCGGAGAATTTGTTGAGGCACTGCTCTCATAAAAACCCGCCAAACTCGGCAAATTAATCAGTTGAAGTCATCCCGAAAACGGTCAATCTGATGCATGCGCTCATGCAGGACGGTGACGATCCCCACTGTTCCGCTCTCAAGATATTTCCAGTAGACGATATGTTTCTGATATCGATAGAACAACCCCTCTACCTCAAACGCTGCAGGAACAGGAGAGGAGACCGTTGTGTGGTTCCCAATCTTCTCAAAGGTGTCGAACAGCCCCCGGATATAGGATTCTGCCTGTGGCTGCCCCCATCTTGAGAGGGTATAGCGGTAGATCTCATCAATCCGATGAGAGGCCGCTGTCTGAACGAGATATTGCACCTTTTGTTAGATTTGGTAACCGGCAACCTGCAGGCAATCAGGGGATTTCCGGGCCGTTACGCTGGATCACTTCCTCTGCACTCAAGGGGTGATAGCTGCTATCCGGTGCAGAAAATGCGAGCTTTAACTCGGCCTTGAGCCGCTCAAAACGCTCCTGATCCTTTGACTCTTTGTCTCTTCTGATAAGGTCACGTACATATTCGCTCACATTCTCATAGGCTCCCCCATCGCCCACCCGCTGAGCCACAAAATCGCTCAACGTACTATTGATCCGAACGGTCATTGTTGTCTGTGACATCCATCGTTCCCTTGATAAGCAGCCCCCGATGTATTCATTTTAATTAATATTGAATACAAAGCAACTTTCACAGCATAACAATGTATCTGAGCTTACATATCAATCACTAAATTCAAGCCAACAGTATCAACATCAACCCCTTCAACATCAACTCTAGACCAACCTGCTCTCACCCCCATACCCTCATCAATTGAGTATGTAGCCCCAACCCCGTAGTAGGTGTCATTACCATCTGCACTGGCTGTATATGTTCCGTTTGCCGCGGTAGTCACGCCATCATAGGTAAATTGAGCATTACCCGTAAGTGTTGCATCAGCATCCCACCACATCACTCCAGCACTCGCATACAAGTCAAGCTTGCTACTGGCAGAATATGTAAATACTGGCCCCAGTGAAAATGCATCCGAATCCACCTTCAAATCTACGCTGCCATTATAAGTCAACGTTTTCCCTGAATATGTCGTACTACCTGCAGCCGAAGCACTGGCACCAATCTCTCCAATATCGCTATAACCACCTTCAATTGCCCAGTTTTCATTGATCTTATACCCCAGGCCAAGGTTAAACCCCGAAGATGTGTCATCAACTGATACACCTGCTGTAGTGATACCTAAGTCATAATTTGAGTGCTGCAATCCAGCAGTCAAATAAAACGGATTAGACTCCTCCGCAAACGTGGCAGAAGACGCAACCATCATCCCGGCAGCACTAATCAACATCAATT
>CAZKCT010000050.1:0-13835 GCA_964551545.1 uncultured Piscirickettsiaceae bacterium
CCAATCCATCTCAGAGGTGTGAACCAGACCTTCAACGCCATCCTCGATCTCAACGAACGCACCGTAATCGGCAATATTCGTTACCTTACCGAAGACACGTGTACCCGCTGGGTAACGACGTGTGATATTCATCCATGGATCGTCTCCCATCTGCTTCAGACCGAGCGAGACACGGTTGCGGTCACGGTCGAAGCGCAGTACCTGTACCTCAATCTCTTCGCCCACATTGACGATCTCGGAGGGGTGACGGACACGCTTCCACGCCATGTCGGTGATGTGCAGCAGACCGTCGATACCACCGAGGTCGATGAACGCACCGTAATCGGTGAGATTCTTGACGATACCCTTGACCTTGCAGCCCTCTTCCAGCGTTTTGAGCAGCTCTTCACGCTCTGCACTGTACTCGGCCTCAACCACAGCACGGCGGGAAACCACAACATTGTTGCGCTTCTGGTCCAGCTTGATGACCTTAAACTCAAGGTCCTTGCCTTCGAGATAAGTGGTATCACGGACAGGACGAACATCCACCAGCGAGCCTGGCAAGAATGCACGGATCTCATCCAGATCGACGGTAAAGCCGCCGCGAACCTTGCCGCTGATCATACCGACCACGGTCTCATTGGCCTCAAGCGCCTGCTCCAGACGCTTCCACGCCTCCTGACGCTTCGCCTTCTCACGAGAGAGAATGGTTTCACCAAACCCATCCGCAACAGACTCCAGTGCTACCTCGACGATATCACCAATAGCAACTTCCAATTCACCTTCCCGGCTACGGAACTGCTCTGCAGGGATCGCGGCCTCGGTCTTCAGACCTGCATTGACCAATACGACCTCGTCTGTAACATCAATCACGGTTCCGCTGAGCAGCTCACCACTCTGCATAACGGTGGTACGGAAACTCTCTTCTAGAAGTTCGGCAAAATTCTCACTCATGACTCTTATAATTCCTATTCATTATCTCCCGCAGTGGAGGCGCTCAATCCTTGGCATCCTCACATCTTTGGGGTTGGGGTTCTCTGCGTCTCTTGTATTCAGAAATCGCTCTGGAACCCGTTAATCAACCAGAGAAAAACAGCATAGCTGCCCCTCTCCACCCTGTTCACTTAACAGAAAAATTCAACTAAAAATCAAAGACTTGGTTTGACTAACAGCCCTCGAGCCTCGGCCAGTTCCAGTACGGAAGCCACCACCTGTTCAATCGTCATCTCCGTTGTATCAACCTGAACCGCATTTTCGGCAGGGCGCAACGGGGAGGCCGACCGTTCAGAATCTCTGCGGTCCCGCTCCTCAATCTCTCGTTGAAGGGCGCGAATATTAGCATCGTCCCCTTTCTCGATCAACTGCTTATACCGTCTTCTCGCCCGCTCTTCGGCACTTGCGGTTAGAAAAATTTTTAATGGGGCATCAGGAAAAACCGTGGTGCCCATATCTCGCCCATCGGCCACAACCCCTGGAAGCTGTTGGAAGTCACGTTGACGCTGTAGTAGTGCCGCTCGTACCGCCGGAAGTGCCGCAACTCTAGACGCTGCCTTGCCCGCCTCTTCCGTGCGAATTTCTCTGGTCACCTCCTCTCCATCCAGATAGACCCGCACGCCAAGGTTGGGATCATCAGCACCAAAAGAGACCCCCAACACCGCCGCCTCTGTGGCCAGCGCACTCTCATCTTCAAACGAAATTCCCTTTCGAGTCGCCGACAGCCCCAGCACCCGGTAGAGGGCACCACTATCGAGGTAACTCCACCCCAGACGGTGTGCCACCGCCAATGAGATCGTCCCCTTGCCTGCCCCACCCGGCCCATCAATGGTGACTACACCCGCACTCATCCTCGACTCTCCTCAATATTCAACCCAGCTCCGGCAGCAAGCGTAGTAAATCCAGGGAAAGAGGTATTAACGTTGTCGCAGCCCTGGATTGAGATTGGAGCAGTCGCCCGTAGCGCTGCCATCGCAAACGACATTGAGATACGGTGATCATGATGAGAGTAGACGACCCCTCCGCCGATTTCTCCCCCCTGAATGACAATACCATCTGGGGTCGGTTCAACATCGACACCCAGCGTTACCAACCCATCCGCCATCACCTGAATTCGATCACTCTCCTTGACCCGAAGCTCCTCTGCGCCACGAAGGATCGTCTCTCCCTCAGCACAGGCAGCCGCAACAAACAGCGCCGGAAACTCATCAATCGCTAGTGGCACCTGATCAACCGGGATCTCGATCCCCTTCAATGGCGCAGAGCGAACCCTGAGATCCGCCACCGGCTCACCACCTGAGGTGCGCTCATTCAGCACCTCAATGTTTGCCCCCATCTCTCTGAGGATATTAATCACTCCAATTCGAGTCGGGTTGATGCCAACATGTTGTAGTGTCAGATCAGAACCCTCAGCAATCGAGGCCCCAACCAGAAAGAAGGCTGCCGAAGAGATATCCGCCGGAACATCCACAGTGGCGGCCTGTAAGCGCCCACCACCCTGAAGGCAGATACGGCCTCCACTGCGCGACACCTCTATCCCAAACCCATTGAGCATCCGCTCTGTATGGTCTCGGGTTGGTGCCGGTTCGGTGACACAGGTCTCCCCATCCGCATAGAGCCCGGCCAGCAGCAGAGAGGACTTCACCTGTGCACTCGCCATCGGCATTGAGTAGTCAATCCCTTTCAGTGGTGCCCCACCTCGGATTCGCAGCGGTGCCGTCCCATTCGATTCACTCTCAATCACCGCGCCCATCGTCGCCAACGGATCGGTCACTCGACGCATTGGTCGACCAGAGAGCGACTCATCACCCACCAGGGTCACATCAAACGCCTGCCCGGCCAATAGCCCTGAGAGAAGGCGCATTGAGGTTCCAGAGTTCCCCAGATCAAGCGGCGCATCAGCCTCCTTGAGGCCCTCCATCCCAACGCCATGAATCGTTACCCTTCCCTCTGCACTCGGCCCTTCAATCTCCACCCCGATCTGACGAAAGGCATTGAGGGTAGCCAGACTATCCTCCCCTTGCAGAAAACCACTCACCTCGGTCACCCCTTCCGCCAATGCACCAAACATAATGGAACGGTGGGAGATCGACTTATCACCAGGCACCCGAATAGTACCCATCAGTGCGCCACCTGGCTTCACCAGAAAATTCAACTCACCCTTCATTCTTTATCCTTGCAAAACTGTTCAGAGGATTCCTGCGACCTGACTCATTCGTAGTGGTCATCTCGCGCCCGTTTTGCTCGAGCAAACAGCTCAAGCAGGGCATCATCCTCTCCATTCCGAATCATCGCCTCAATTTCATCCAGCTCTTCACGGAACTGGTCGAGGCTCTCCAACAATGGCTTTCGATTGGCCATTGAGATGTCACGCCACATCGTAGGATGGCTAGAGGCGATCCGACTAAAATCACGAAACCCCCCCGCTGCATAACGGAAAATCTCCCGATGGGCCTCCTGCTTCGCCAGCGCATCCACCAATCCAAAAGCCAACAGATGGGGCAGGTGGCTGGTTGCCGCCAACACCTCATCGTGGTGCTGTACCCCCATCTCAACCACCTCAGCACCTGCGGTTTTCCACATTGCTGTGACCTGATCGAGCGCCTGTTGGTCTCTGTTTTCTAACGGGGTCAAAATCACCCGACGATCTTGGTAAAGCTCAGCGAAGGATGCCGCAGCACCACTCTTCTCGGTCCCGGCAATCGGGTGTCCCGGGATAAAACGAGGAGGAACGACCCCATCAAAGACCTGCTGCGCATCACCAATGACACTCCATTTTACGCTGCCCACATCCGTGACCACCGCACTATCCGCCAGATGATCCTTCATCTCCGAGAAGACCTGTCTCACTGCACCAGGGGGAACAGCAATCACCACCATATCTGCGCCAGCCACAGCGTCCGCCACCGAACCGGCCGTGTGATCAATCACCCCTAGCGCCTGCGCCTCCTCCAAATTCTCCCGACTACGGCCATAACCCACCACCTCTCCGACCGCCTGCTGTTTCTTCAGTGCCCGCACCAACGAGCCACCGATGAGTCCCACACCCAGTAGCGCCAGTCGCTTGATCATCATGCTTTCAATACCTCAGCCAACGCCGCAATGCAGCGCTCATTCTCCTGCGGCAGACCGATGGAGATACGCAGATGGTTGGGCATCTCATAGTTCCCGACTGGCCGGGTAATCACGCCAAGCTGCTCCATCGCCGAAAAGATTGGCATCGCAGGCTGCCCCAGATCGACCGAGACAAAGTTGCCAACCGAAGGGATCCATACCAGCCCCAATGCCTCAAAGGCACGCGTCATCTTCTCCATTTCGGATCGGTTAAGTGCAACTCCACGCTGCAGATGATCTTGATCATCCAGCGCGGCCAGCGCCGCTATCTGTGCTGGCGCATTGACGTTGAATGGCTGGCGCACCCGATTGAGCAGATTAGCGACCCGCTCACTGGAGATTCCATAGCCGACCCGGTATCCCGCCAGCCCGTAGGCCTTGGAGAAAGTTCGCGTCACAATCAGATTGGGGAATTGGTCCAGCCATTGCGAGGCATCGGGATAATCTGCATCCTCCACAAATTCGATATAGGCCTCATCGACCACCACAACCACCTCGGCCGGAACCGACTGGATAAAGTTGTGGAGCAGATCACGCCCAACCCAGGTACCGGTTGGATTATTGGGGTTAGCAACCCAGATAACCCGCGTATCCTCACGAATCGCAGCCGCCATCGCCTCCAGATCATGCCCCCACTGCTGTGCCGGTACCACAATCGATTCGGCACCGACCGCCTGGGTTGAGATGGGATAGACCGCAAAGGCGTGCTGAGAAAAGATCGCTGAGCGACCCGGCCCCAGAAAGGTGCGAGCAATCAGGTCAAGCACATCATTGGAGCCATTCCCCAACGTGAGCTGCTGCGGACTGCAACCATGATGTTGCGCCAGACGATCTCGCAACTCAACCGTACCCCCATCGGGATAACGGGCCTGCTCCCCGAGCTGTTCTGCAACCGCAGCATTCACCTTTGGAGATGGCCCCAGTGGATTCTCGTTCGAGGCGAGTTTAACGATCGAGGACGCCTCCACCCCAATCTCCCGCGCCAGCGTGGAGATCGGTTTCCCCGGTGGATAGGGCTGGAGCCCCTGTACGCCGGAGACGGCGTAGTCAAAAAGGTCACAACCAGGCATCAGAGAATCGCCTTGGGATAGGAGCCCAACACCCGGAACATAGTGGAATCCGACTCCAGCACTTCCAGTGCTCGCCGAACATTCTCATCCTCGGCATGGCCATCGATATCGACAAAGAAGAGGTAGTCCCAGTTGCCACGGCGTGAGGGACGAGACTCAATCCGGCTCATGGAGACCCCATTCTCAGAGAGTGGGGAGAGCAGATCATAGAGCGCCCCTGGTCGATTATGGGTCGAGATCAACAGCGAGGTCTTATCATGACCACTGGCCGCCGGCAGCTGTTTTCCCACGACCAGAAAGCGGGTGGTGTTGTCCGGTTCATCCTCGATGTTGCGCGCCAATACACCCAGCTGATAGATCTCGGCGGCCACCTCACCCGCAATCGCCGCCGCATCCGGCTCACGTGAGGCGATGCGGGCCGCCTCGGCGTTACTGGCAACAGTAATCTGATCAACCCCCGCGAGGTGCTCATCCAGCCAGTCTCGGCACTGCGCCAGCGACTGCTGATGGGAGTAGATTCGCTTCACCCCTTTTAGATCCTTGGCGCGACTCAGCAGATAGTGGTGGATTCTCAGCTCCACCTCGCCATTGATTCGCAGCGGGGAGTTGATGAACATATCCAGGGTATGGCTGATCACCCCCTCGGTGGAGTTCTCCACCGGCACCACACCGTAGTGGGCCTGATCTGACTCCACATCATGGAACACTGCTGGAATGGAGGCCATCGGCAAAGTATTCACCGAGTGTCCAAACTGCTTCAATGCTGCCGCCTGGGTAAAGGTCCCTTCCGGGCCGAGGAAGGCGATCCTCATCGGCTGCTCCAGCGCCAGACAGGCGGACATAATTTCACGGAAAAGCCGCGCCATCTCCTCATCACCGAGCGGCCCCTGGTTACGCTCCATGATTTGAGCCAGCACTTGTGCCTCACGCTCTGGACGGTAAAAAGCCACCGCCGCCTCCGACGCCGCATTGGAGAGCTTGGTCTTGGCCACCTCTTGTGCCAGCTCAGCACGCTGACTGATCAGCTGCTGGATCTGCTCGTCCAGGCTGTCAATCTCATTGCGAATCTCGGAGAGTCGTTTGTCAGATTGGTTGTTTTCGGCCATCGGCTCAGTTTATTCGTTCCAGTTCAACAAATCGATAGGACCAGCGGTTCTTTTCATCCGGCTCATGCGCCTCTGATGCCACCTCGCGCCACGCTGACGCCTCCCACTGTGGAAACCAGGCGTCACCCTCTATACTCAGATCAATCATCGTCAACACCAGGCGATTCGCTTGCGGCAACAGCTGCTGATAAAACGAGGCACCGCCCATCACCATCACCTCAGGGGCATCACCAGCCACAGCAATCGCTGCATCAATCGATGGCACCACATCGCACCCTTCAATTTTGAGGGCTGCATCACGGCTCACCACAATATTCTGCCGCCCTGGCAGTGGGCGACCAATCGAGTCATAGGTTTTGCGTCCCATCAGGATCGGCTTGCCCATGGTCTGCTCACGAAAGTGTTTCATGTCAGCCGGGAGATCCCACGGCAGCGTATTGTTGATGCCGATCACCCGATCATGGGCCATCGCGGCAATCAAAGTAATTCGTGGCTGACTCAAACCGCAACCGCTCCCTTGATATGGGGGTGCGCCTCGTAATCGACCAGCTCAAAATCCTCAAACTTGAAATCAAAAATCGACTTCACATCAGGGTTGATCTTCATCTTCGGTAGCGGGAATGGCTCACGGCTCAGCTGCAGATCGGTCTGCTCCAGATGGTTGGAGTAGAGATGGGCATCTCCCAACGTATGGACAAAATCCCCCACCTCCAGATCACAAACCTGCGCCATCATCATCGTTAGCAGGGCGTAGGAGGCGATATTGAAGGGCACCCCCAGGAAGATATCGGCACTGCGCTGATAGAGTTGGCAAGAGAGCTTCCCGTCCGCCACATAGAACTGAAAGAGGGCATGACAGGGGGGCAGCGCCATATTTTCGATCTCTCCCACGTTCCAGGCCGAGACAATCATGCGGCGAGAGTCGGGACTGTTCTTGATCTGCTCCACCACCTGTCGGATCTGGTCGATGTTCTCCCCATTGACCGCAGGCCAGGAGCGCCACTGTGATCCGTAAACAGGTCCCAGCTCACCCTTCTCATCCGCCCACTCGTTCCAGATGCGAACACCGTTATCCTGCAGGTACTGGATATTGGTCTCGCCACTGAGAAACCAGAGCAACTCATGGATGATCGATTTCAGGTGACACTTCTTGGTGGTGACCAGCGGAAACCCCTCAGAGAGGTCAAAGCGCATCTGGCAACCAAAAACACTGCGGGTTCCTGTCCCTGTGCGATCCTCTTTGACCACGCCGTGATCTCTGACATGACGCATCAGCTCCAGATACTGTTTCATTGAACCCTCACCCTCTCTCGTGGAAATTAGCTGATTCTACTTATTTCTATGGGCTTTGACCAACAGACCAACACCCAACAGAATCATCGGCAGGGAGAGCAGCTGCCCCATCGTCAGCCACTCAAAGGCGAGGTAGCCAAGCTGCGCATCCGGCACCCGAAACAGCTCGACAAAAGAGCGGAACAGCCCATAAAAGATAAGGAAAAATGCAGAAACAGCCATTATCGGACGGGGGCGTGCCGAATAGAACCACAAAATCAGAAACAGCACCGCCCCCTCCAGCAGCGCCTCATAGAGCTGCGAAGGGTGGCGCACCAACAGCTGCGGGTCGGTATAGGGGAAGATCATCCCCCACGGCAGCTCCGTCTCCCGCCCCCACAACTCCCCGTTGATGAAGTTTCCGATCCGCCCCGCACCAAGTCCAATCGGCACCAGAGGCGCCACAAAGTCGCTCACCTCGAAGAATCCCTTGCCCAATTTTCGACCATAGAGCCAGAGCGCAACCAGCACCCCAATCAGCCCGCCATGGAACGACATCCCCCCTTGCCAGATCTTCATGATATCCAATGGATTTTGCAGATAGGCGGCCAGATCATAGAAGAGGATATAGCCAATTCTCCCCCCCAGAATCACACCAATCGCCGCATAGAAAATGAGATCCCCAACCTGCTCCTCACTCCACTCCGATCCACTCTGTCGCGCACGGCGCACCCCCAGCCACCAGGCGGCTAGAAAGCCAATCAGGTACATCACCCCATACCAGTGAATCTTCAGTGGCCCAATCTCAAACCATGGCTGGATCTCCGGTGCAATCATCGGCTCGGCAGCACCCGTGCGGTAAAGCACTTGATATATTCAGTCTCTGGAATCGCTGGATGGACAGGATGGTCCGGCCCCTGATGCCCCTCCTCCAGCAACACCAGATTGCGATCAATATGGCGACTGGCACCAAGCAGCACGCCCTTCAAGTCATCCCGCTGCAGGTGGTGCGAACAGGAGGCGCTGATCAAGATTCCATCCCGACTCAGTAGCCGCATCGCCAGCTCATTGATCCGACGGTATCCCTGCAGCCCGCTCTTGCGATCCTTCTTGCGCTTGATGAATGCCGGAGGGTCCACAATCACTACATCAAACTGCTCCCGTGCCGCCCGTAGCTCTTTGAGCGCCTGAAATAGATCCCCCTGCAACGTCGCAACACGATCGGTTGCCCCATTCAATGCCGCATTTTGATGAACCTGCTCCAAAAAAGTCTCCGAGGCATCGGCGCAGAGCACCTCACTTGCCCCCGCTGCAGCCGCCTGAATCCCCCATCCCCCGATATAGCTGAAGAGATCCAATACTCGCCGCCCCTCGACATAGGATTGCATACGCTGACGATTCATCCGGTGGTCGTAGTACCAGCCGGTCTTCTGTCCATTCAGCAGCGGCGCCTCGAAACGGACCCCGTTCTCTTCCAGCGACACTTGATCCGGGGCCTCACCCTTCACACACTCGACCTGCTGCTCCAGCCCCTCTACCGTACGGGCCGCCGTATCGTTCTTGAAGACAATCACCTCGGGACGCACCACTTTCTCTAGCGCTGCAACCAGGGCCTCACGCACACGCTCCATTCCTGCTGTGGTGATCTGCACCGACAGTACGCTGCCAAAACGGTCAACCACCAACCCCGGAAGACCATCCGACTCACCATGCACCAGACGATAGTAGGGCTGCGAAAAAAGTCGTTCCCGAATGGAGAGGGCAACCTTCAAGCGATGGGTAATGAGTGATTGATCCAGCTGATAGGCGGGGTCACGACTCACCAGCCGGACCGCAATCAGCGTATTGGGGTTGATATAACCGGTGCCAATCGACTTCCCATTGGATGCCACAATCTGCACTGCCTGACCCGCCTCAAAAGCAGTCAGGGGGGTTACCTGGGTTTCGATCTCATTACTGTAGACCCAGAGGTGCCCCGCGCGCAGGCGGCGCTCTTCGCCCTTTTTCAGCTGTAGTGGTGGAAGTGAATGCATCTTGGCTCCAGATCAAAAAAGGCGCCTCAAGAGGCGCCTTTGCAACGAAAAATCTCTTTTTCGTTATAGGTAAAGGGTCATGGTCTCAGAACTGCCAGACTCATCAAAGAAAGTGGATGCACCCACAAATTCCACCCCATCGATGAAGTCACTGTGTTCATAACCAAACAGCTCAACGGTCATCTGACAGGCGAGGAATTTAACCTCCATCTCCTGGCAAATCTCACGCAGCTCTTCAATAGAGGCAACGCCATGCTTCTGAGTCGTCTTCAACATCATGTCGGTCGCAAATTTCTCCATGCCCGGCATGTTGTTCATGAAAATATTCGGCAGCTTGGGGGCCCAGTCGATCTTCTGCAGCCACTCTGGGCCGAAAGGCATCTTCATCGGCATCGCTGGGTTTCCCGCAGGCGATACGCGTAGCTTGCTTGGATCTTTCAGCAGCAGGTTGAGGCCATAGAAGGTGAAGAACATGGAGACCTCTTTCCCTAGTGCAACTGCAGTGCTACCCAGAATAAAAGGAGGGTACGCCCAGTCCAGGGTTCCCTTGGTACAGATCATTGAGACTTTATTGATGTCAGCCATTTTTCATTCCCTCGTATTACAAAAAACGGCTGGAGCAACTCCAGCCGTTTCAAATTTTACAACCGATTGATCAGGACTTCTTGATCAGGAAGACGAACTTGCCGCCCTCTTCACCAGATGAGACCAGCTCATTACCAGTCTGATTACAGAAGGCCTCAATATCCTTCACTGAACCCGGGTCCGTTGCGATCACACGCAAAGTCTGTCCTGCATCCATGGTGTTAATGGTCTTCTTCGTGCGCAAAATTGGCAGTGGGCAGTTCAGTCCAGATGCATCCAGTTCTTGATCAAAATCAGCCATTCTTTACTCTCCATTCGTCTGTTAAGCTAGCGAAAGTTTTGATTATGCACCAAAAAGGGATTCGACACACAATCACCAAAAATATGAGGCGCTACTTATATTACATTCCTCTACAGATAGCAAGTATTCCCCGTCTCTTTTGCTTGCTACTGTTGATCCAGCTCACACCCACTGCCTCACTACAGGCTGCTGAAATTCGCCTCCCTTTTCTCGGTGGAGACCCCACCACTGCCATTCTTTCTCCTGAACAGGAGACCCTGCTCGGAGAGTCTTTCATGCGCTCTCTACGCAAACAGATCACCATCATCAATGACCCTGAGATCCGCCACTACATCGAGGATTTGGGGCAACGACTAGCACTCCAGAGCGACAGCGCCACACACTCTTTCGAGTTTTTTGTGGTGGACGACCCCTCCATCAACGCCTTCGCAGGTCCTGCCGGAAAGATCGGCATCCATAGTGGATTGATTGAGAAAGCAAAAAGTGAAGGGGAGCTTGCCGCTGTACTGGCGCACGAGATCGCACACGTTACCCAACGCCACCTGATGCGTGCCCTCGAAAGCCGTCAGAACCTCTCCCTGCAGACGGCAGCCACCGTACTGGCCACCATTGTCGCCGCCTCGGCCAATCCTCAGGCAGGGCAGGCGGTTGCCGCCACCGCAACCGGCCTCTCCCTGCAACGGGAGATCAATTTCACCCGAGGCAATGAGCAGGAGGCCGACCGGGTTGGGATGCAGATTCTCCATGGCGCAGGGTATGCCCCGGCCCACATGCCCGCATTCTTCAAGCGGTTACAACAGGCCAACCGCTTTAGCGGAGAGAGCATTCCAGAATACCTTCGCACCCACCCCCTCACCCTCTCCCGCATTGCCGATGCAGAAAATCGGGTCGCTCAATACCACGCGCCCAACAACCACGAGAGCGAGGATTTCTACCGCATCCAGCAACAACTGAAACTCACCCACTTCTCTCATCCCGAGGCTGCCATCCGTCACTACCAACAGATGCTTCAGCAGAGCACAGATTCCGACGAGCAGCGCTACCTACAGTATGGCTATGGGCTTGCCTTGATGCAGGCGGACCAACCGCAACAGGCGCTAGAGCAGCTACAGCCGCTGCTGAAACAACACCCCGACCAGGCCATGTTGGCCACCGCAACCGCCAAGGCCGAGATCAACTCTGGAGAAGCTCATCGGGGATTGAGTCGACTGACAGAGATCGGGCAGCTCTACCCATCAGACCAATCGATCACCCTCATTCACGCCGACCAACTAATGAAGCAGGGAGAAGCTGCGGAGGCGGTCAAACTACTCCAACTTCGGCTGGAGCAGTTCACACACAGCGCCCCCCTCTATCAAAAATTGGCAACCACCCACACCCAGGCCAACCACGCCCCAGAGTCCCACCTCGCACAGGCCCAATTCCACTTCCTGCGCGGTGAGACCAAGGCCGCACTGCGCCAACTGGACTACGCCGAACGGGCCGCCCGCCAACACAATGCCCATTTCATCCTCTTCTCCACCATTGATGCCAGAAGGCTCCGTTATGAAGAGAAAGAGGCATTGGAGAAGAGCGAAATCCATTGATCCCCTGCCAGAAATTCTTCTGGCAGTGATATCGACACATCATTCATGCTGAGATAGTGCTCACAGGTGCCCTCTGTTTTCAGAGTCCTGACACAGGGCACCCATCACTGTAAAGTGATTTGACTATTTTACACATTACTTTACACTCGGGAGATGCATCGCCGACAAAAACAGCTCCCCTCTCTGCTGAAAGCACTGCTCAACTATCACGGCACATCCTCAGCACTTGCTCATCAGCTTGAGATCAGCCGCATGAGTCTGCTGAACTGGAGAGAGCGCCCCGAATCAATTCGCGAGGAGAATCTGTTAAAAGTTGAGATGGAGTGGCATCAATCCATCTGGATGATGCACTACCAAGAGGGTGAGCTGAAACCACAGAAAGCACTGCAACTCCCCAAACAATTTCACAAAGAGATCGCCCTGCAATCCACCGCCGTAGACAACCTCAGTTTTGGCTCTCTGGAAATTGAGACCGGCACCAGCGAAAAGGCATTCAGGAAAGCCACCCAGGGGCTGGAGCTTCCAAAAAATATCGATGCTGCACAGTACCTGGCGATACAGAACATCCACGCCATAACACGCCGAATCCTCAGGCAGTACAGCAGTAGCAATCTACCAACAATCACCTCTACACATATCAAAGAGCTGCATTACAACATCATGCAAGGCATACGTACCGATGCAGGAGAATATTCCACGATGCAGCGCATCCTGCCCCAGACAGATCTGCAACTCACCGATCCAGAGGACATTGCTGACGAGATCAAATACTGGGTAAAAAAATATCAGTCACCATCCTCTCTGATGGAGATAGCCGCTTCACATGCCCACTTTGAATTAATCCACCCCTTTGGTGATGGCAATGGCCGTGTTGGGCGCGCACTCATTTGGGAGCAGTGCCTCTCTCTTGAACTGGTGCCACCAGAGATCGATCAACACAATAAAGCCTTCTACCATGTGACGCTAGAACATGCACAGAGAACCGGAGATACTGCCCCCCTCCTCTACATGTTCCAGTTGGCACAAGAACGTCTGCTTGGCTCTCTTACAAAGAAAACCCGGCCCAGCTCTCGTTGGTCTAGAGAGCATTGAGAGATCACAGCCGGGAATGCGTCATATTGTGATGGCTGCGCCCCTGATGGCTCCACGCCACTTCGGCGACTTTAATCGTATATAACAATATTAGAAGCGACCCCGCCGCTTCCCCGGTGTAGAGCCCTTACTTTCAATAGATTGACATTGAAACATCCGAAAACTATATTGAAACCATATTGCCACCTTTTGGAACCTTTTATGTCCACCAGCATCAAACTGTCTGATGAACTGATCGCAGAGGCACGCCGTTATGGCGCAGTCTATAGCCGCTCAACACCGAAACAGGTGGAGTACTGGTCAAAAATTGGCAAGATCGCCGAAGAGAATCCAGATCTCCCCTACTCCTTTATTCAAGAAATTCTTATTGCCAAAGAAGAGGCTAAAGATGGGGCGCTCTCAGAATATACCTTTGGCGACAACCAGCCGTGAACGTTGTTGTTACTCCCCGCTTTAAAAAAGCCGTTAAAAAACTACACAACAACCAGAAGCGGGATCTCGACCATGCTGTACAGGCCATTATGGATACCCCCTCTATTGGCACCATGAAAGTTGGAGATATGAGTGGAATCCAGATCCATAAATTCAAAATGAGTGGGCAGCTGACTCTTTTGGCTTATCAATACAGGGATGAGGTAGTCACGTTAACGCTGTTAAGTTTTGGATCACACGAAAATTTCTATCGTGACCTTAAACATTGATTT
>CAZKCT010000051.1:0-4877 GCA_964551545.1 uncultured Piscirickettsiaceae bacterium
AGATATGAGTCAATCAATGATCCATGGTAGTTTCTGATAGTATCAAAAGATGTAGTTGGAATTGTCTAGAGAATTGGGGCGATTCAGTGTGTAAATACCCCACTCATGCGCTGCTGGATTGGTGCACATTACAGCGAATAGTGGATAAATCTGGATGCTGAAAAGAGTCGATTAGGTAATAAAAAACCCCTAACATGTTAAAAATTTAGGGGTTTTTGTATGGTACCGAGGGGGGGACTTGAACCCCCAAGCTGTTGCCAGCGGCGGATTTTGAATCCGCTGCGTCTACCAATTCCGCCACCTCGGCAGCGTGCGGGGAATTATAGGGGTAGATTGTTTTCTCTACAATCACAATATATTGGTCTTGATTGAATCATCGGGATCGAAAGAGATAAATAATAGTAAGAGGGTAGATCATGAGCGGTTTCCAAATTGCACGACTCCCAGAACTGCTTTTTGCGCCGGGCGCGGTGCAGCAGGTGGGGGAGAAAGCTATTCGTTGGGGGGCACGAGCACTGTTGGTGACGGGAGGTGACTCATTTGATCAGTTGGATCAGAAATTTGAAATCAGTCGCTCAATCAGATTAGCTGGTGTGGCGGTAGTTGCACATCAGCGGGTCTCCGGTGAGCCTTCCCCAACTTTGGTGGATCAAATGGTCTTCGATCTCACCAATCAACAAATTGAGGTAGTGATTGCGATTGGTGGTGGGAGTGTCCTCGATGCAGCGAAGTGTGTTGCTGGTTTGTTGCCCACAGGGGACTCGGTGATGGAGTATCTTGAAGGGGTTGGCAATGGCAAGGTGCATGATGGTTGTGCGACACCACTGATTGCAGCGCCAACAACCGCGGGAACGGGGTCAGAAGCGAGCATGAACGGAGTGCTCTCTGATCGGAATAGAGGGTTTAAGAAGTCATTTCGACACTCTTCATTAGTTCCTCAGGTTGCAATTGTAGATCCTGATTTGTTGATGACATCGCCTCAATCACTGATTGCAGCCAATGGCTGTGATGCGCTCAGTCAATTGTTGGAGTCTTACCTCTCGACCAAGTCCTCTCCATTGACCGATGGACTTGCATTGGGAGCCATTGAGCAAATGGGGAAAGGGCTGATCCCGCTTTGGGAGTCCGAAGGAAAAGATGGTGAGGCGCGCCAGGCAGTGGCCTATGGGTCGATGATTTCCGGCATTACACTCGCCAATGCGGGGCTGGGGACGGTTCATGGCCTGGCTGGCCCATTGGGCGGACTCTTCCCTATTCCCCATGGTGTGGCTTGTGGCACGCTGCTGGCTGAGGCCAACCGGATCAATATCGAGGCGCTGCGCAGCCGGGATTCGCAATCTCTAGTGCTGGAAAAATACCAGAAGATTGGGGAGGCGCTGGGGTTCACTTTGCCTGAGGAGAAAGGTGAGATTGCACTGGATCGTGTCGTTGAGGGGCTAACGCAGTGGGTTGAGCGGTTGCAGATTCCTACGCTCGGTCACTATGGGGTGACAACGGATGATCTGCCGGCGATTGTTGCAATCTCGGATCAGAAGGCCAATCCAATCAAGTTGACGGATAAGGAGTTTCAGGGAATTCTTGAGAATCGACTCTAGTCGATTGATCTTTGAGTCTGTTATCTTTGTGGTACAGATTTGTTTGATGTGAGGGAGGAGAGAAGGGTGCACACAACCATTGTTCATGTTTATGTAAAACCGGAGTCGGTCGACGACTTTATTGAGGCAAGCCAACAAAACCATCTGGCATCGGTTCAGGAGCCAGAGAATCGCCGTTTCGATGTGTTGCAGGATGCGGCTGATCCAACCAAGTTTGTTCTCTATGAGGCCTATGCAACGCTAGAGGGTGCTGCAGCGCACAAAGAGACGAACCATTACCTAGAGTGGCGTGAGCGTGTTGCCGAAATGATGGCCAAGCCACGAGAGGGGGTGACGCACCATGGCCTCTTTCCAGCGTCCTGATCCATCCTGATGAAAGGGAGATAGAAATGAAGATTGCAACCGCCTCAACCACAGAGGCAGATACCACCGCAGCAGTTCATGCCGCCATTACTGAATTGAAAGAACGGCTTGGAGGGGCGCCAGATCTGTTGCTGGCTTATTACTCCGATCCTTATGATAGTGCAGCAATAAGCACCATACTCCGTGAGGAAACAGGCGCTGACTGTCAGATCCAGGGGGGGACCTCCTGTCTTGGGGCAATGACCGAGAGTGGATTCCACAGTGAGAATGGTGTTGGGCTCAGCCTTTGGGGATTGCATGATCCAGAGGGTAGTTATGGCGTTGGTGCAGCAGTGATGGGGGATGATCCCGGGGCTGCAGCCATTGAGGCGCTGGAGCAGGCACTGGATCAGGCGGAGCGGATGGGTGAAGTCCCAACGCTGGTCTGGGTCAATGGGGCACCAGGGCGTGAAGAGGCGATGATTTCCGGGGTTGAATCAGTATTGGGGCCCGATGTCCCAGTTGCTGGTGGTAGCACGGGTGACATACCGTAACTGGAAACTGGGCGCAGATTGCCAACGGAGCGCACTGGAGCGATGCTGTGGTGATTACTGTGCTCTTTCCGTCGACCCAGATCTCTTATGCATTCCATAGTGGATATGACCCCTCGAATATCACGGGTTTGGTGACTCGCTGTGAGGGGAGGACGCTACTGGAAATTGATGGCCGCCCTGCGGCTGAGGTCTACAATGAGTGGACCGGTGGGGCAGTGGCCGAGATGTTGCCTGATGGGGGGAATGTACTGGCGTTGACGACCCTTTTCCCGCTGGGGCGTGTGGTGGGTGAGGTCGGCGGTCTACCCTATTACAAACTATCACACCCTGATAGCGTGACTGCAGAGGGCGGGTTGACGCTCTTCTCCAATATTGAGGAGGGAGACCGACTGACGTTGATGACCGGAAGTGTTGAAAGCCTGGTTGAACGCGCAGGTCGTGTCACCAAGGCCGCAGTTGATGCAGGCGACTTTTCTGAAGAGCAGATCGTGGGCGGATTGGCAATCTACTGTGCAGGGTGCATGTTGACTGTTGAACCGAAAATGGATGAGGTCTCCGGGTTTATCCGTCAGGCACTCAATGATCAACCTTTCGTGGGGGTCTTTACCTTTGGTGAACAGGGCTGTTTTGTCGGTAATGACAATGCGCATGGAAACCTGATGATCTCGATTGTCGCCTTCAGCAACCAGCCGGTTGATGGATAAAATTTCTCGTCCCATTTTGAGATTCCTGAATGGATAGCGAAATTGTCCGTGAGGCGCTGATCGACCTCGATCGCTCACGAGAGAAAGAGCATGTGCTGCGCCAGCAGGCAAATAATCTGCTAGAGGGGCTTGAGATTATTGTCAGTGCATCCAGTACGGAGGACATGCTGGGGCGCTTGTTGCGGATGGTGGTGGATCAGCTGGCGTGTGATGACGCATTCATCCTCACGCCAGAAGATCCAAAGATGGAAGGTGGTTGGCTGAATTGCATAGCTGCAACTCATGAGGTCTTTGGCCAAGAGCCATGGCAGTGTGGGCAGGTGTTTCGCCGGGTTCTGCAAGGTAAGCCGGTGATGCTCTTCAGTGTTAAACGTATTGAGGAGTGGCAGCAGCAGTCTGAGGCAGTACAGAATCAGAGTGAGTCCGCGCTGTTGATCTCTTTTTCAGGGGTTGATCGCCCCATTCTTATTGTCTGCCTCAGTCGGCAGCGTGCCTATTTCAATAAGCTTCATCTGGCCTTGATGCAGCGTCTGGCTCCCATTGCCTCCCATGCGCTCCATACGCTTTACATCAATGAGCAGCTGCGGCAAGAGATCGATGAGCGGAATCGGATAGAGCAATATGCCTCGTTCCAGGCGGGGATTGCGGAGATGAGTGCATCGGTTTTACACAATATCGGTAATGCGATCACCGGGGCTCAGGGTAATGTGATCAAGATTGAGCGCTATAACAGCAAGCTGACCAGCCTGATTCCGGTATTGGGTCGACTGGCGCAGTGGATTGAAGAGGGAGAGGTTGAGGAAAATCGAGAAAAATCGATCCAGCTTCTGCACGGGATCTCCAAGGTGCTCGAGGATGTGACCGGTACCGAGGGGGAAATCGCACATGAAATTAAGGCATTGGAGCGTGCCAGTTACCATGTTTCAGAGATTATCCAATCTCAGAGAGGGCTTTCACGGCCGATTCTGACGGCCTCAGAGTTTCTGATTGAGGATATGGTTCATGATGCGTTGGCGATGGTGGAACAGAGTCTCAAGCGGTATGGGGTTGAGCTGGAGTTCGATCTGGTTGCTCCGCTGGAGGCGCTCCATTTGCCACGTAATCCAATGATCCAGATGATGCTCAACTTTCTCAAGAATAGCCTGGAGAGTATTCAGGAGCGTATCAATCTGGATGCTCGATTCGCTGGAAAAATCGTCATTCGTTTTCGCTACCTTTCAGAGCGAGATGGGCAGAAGTGGGTTGAGTTAGAGATTAAGGATAATGGGGTGGGGGTTGCTTTTGATCGACTAGAATCTATTTTCCACTTTGGAGAGAGTAGCAAAGAGCGTGGCTCAGGATTTGGCCTGCACTCGGCAGCCAATTTTGTGAAAGGGCAGAGTGGCTCGATTCGGCTTGAGAGTGATGGTGCTAACCGGGGGGCACGAGTGGTGGTTGAACTTCCGCAGTAGTGCTGGAATCGCTGATCTGAACGACTTACTTGAACCGTAGTTTGATGCCGATGCGGTTAAGAATTTCCTGCTCCCGTTTCAGATCATGGAGCGTAAGCGCGTGTTCGTCGAGCCATTCCACCTCAAACTGAAGAGAGATTTTTTCTGAACCCATTTTTATAGTGGGGACAGGTACTGCCTCACGGGTGCGTCCGCGATAGAGTAGTACGGCGATTCGCAGCAGTGCCGTAA
>CAZKCT010000051.1:4977-13773 GCA_964551545.1 uncultured Piscirickettsiaceae bacterium
GCCTCACGGGTGCGTCCGCGATAGAGTAGTACGGCGATTCGCAGCAGTGCCGTAAGACGGGCCAATGTCCCCTTGAGGCGAAAAGCGTCGAAATGGTTGGGGGGGATCTTCATCCGGTGCGCGCCAACCAGTGCGCTCAGGGTGCGTTGCTCCTGTCGAGAGAACCCGGGGAGGTCGGAGTGTTCCACCAGATAGGCACTGTGCTGGTGATATTTACGGTGTGAGATGGCAAGGCCAATTTCATGGAGCTTGGCTCCCCAGCGGAGTGCATTTTCAAAGCGCTCCTCATCATCAGAGAAATGATCAGCGACCTGACTAAAGAGCGCGCTGGCGATCACGTGGACTCGCTCGGCATGCGCCTGATCCACGTGGTAGCGCGCCATCAAATTATCGATCGAGAGTTCGCGAATGTCATGTTGGGTAATGCGGCCAATGGAGTCATAGATGACCCCTTCACGCAGTGCGCCATCTGAGACCAGCATTTGATCAATGTTGAGGAACTTGAAGGCGGCATAGAGGATGGCAAGGCCACCGGGGAAGACAGGGCGGCGCTCCTCTTTTAGCCCTTCAAGTTCCAACTGCTCAATCGACCCTTGTTCGATGATTTGTTTGCGGAGCCGCTTCAGGGCATCAAAGGTGATGGCGTTGTGTGACCAGCCAGCGGTAGTGATGATGCGTGCAATGGTGCGAATGGTGCCGGAGGAGCCGATGGCAACCTCCCAATGACGACTACGGTATCGCTTCCGAACGCCTCGCATCTCGGCAAAGGCATCGAGCTCTGCTTGCTCCATCCTCTTTTTGCTGATTTTTCCATCACTAAAATGGCGCTGACTCATACTGACACTGCCCATGGTCAGGCTGTCCATCTGCTGAGGCGTCTGTCCGATACCACGAATCAGCTCAGTGCTACGTCCGCCAATATCCATCACCAGTAGAGGCTGATCCATTACCTCAATGTCATGGGTGACCCCTTGGTAGACCAGGCGTGCCTCCTCAAACCCTGAGATGATTTCGATCTCATGGTTGAGGGCCTGTTGTGCCTGCTCCAGAAATGGTTCTGCATTGCGTGCGGTTCGCAGTGTCTTGGTGCCCACGGCGCGAATGCTATTGCTGGGGATTCCCTGCAGGCGTTGGCCAAACCGCTCCAGTGCATGGAGTGCTCGCTCCATTGCATCCGGCGTGATGTTATTTTTCTTATCGAGACCGCCGCCGAGGCGAACCATCTCTTTGACTCGATCGATGATCTGCAGCTGGCCATTTTGGCGTTGCGCAACAATCATATGGAAGCTGTTGGAGCCGAGATCGATGGCGGCAATGGTTTCGGGTTGATTCATCTCTGTCTGTTGAGTACCGTTGTTGTCTCGATTTTACCTGCCGTTGGCCGGCAATCCAGTACTATTTCCATACTCATTCGGGATGAATTGAATGCACGACGAAGTGAAAAAATATTACGGTCAAATTTTGGTGACCAACAATGACCTACAAACCAATGCCTGTTGTACAGACAGCTCTGTGCCTGACTATCTCAAGGAACCAATGGCAGGCATCCACTCCGAAGTCGCTGCCAAATATTATGGTTGTGGGTTGGTTGCACCACAGCAATTGAAGGGGACTCGAATTCTGGATCTTGGGAGTGGCTCGGGGCGAGATGTATATCTACTCTCCCGCCTGGTTGGAGAGAGTGGTTTTGTTGTGGGCGTAGATATGACGGATGAACAGTTGGCTGTGGCCAATACCCATATCGGCTGGCATACCGAGCAGTATGGCTATGCGGCGCCTAATGTGCAGTTTAAGAAAGGGTATATCGAGCGGTTGGATGAGCTAGAGCTGGAAGACAACAGCTTCGATATCATCGTCTCGAACTGCGTCATTAACCTCTCGCCGGACAAAGATGCTGTATTGCGTGAAGCGTGGCGGGTTTTGAAGCCAGGGGGTGAGCTCTATTTTTCGGATGTCTATTCAGAGCGTCGAGTCCCTGAATCACTGGTTAAGGATCCGATGCTCTATGGGGAGTGTCTGAGCGGTGCACTCTACTGGAATGACTTTTTAACGATCGCGCGGCGTAATGGGTTTTCCGATCCTCGGCTGGTGGAGGATCGCCCCTTGACCATTGAAAACCCACAGATTGAAGCAAAGTTGGGGCCGCACCGTTTCTATTCTGCCACTTATCGTCTCTTCAAGATTCCAGAGCTGGAGCAGAGCTGTGAGGATTATGGCCAAGCGGTGATCTATCGGGGGAGTGTGGAACATCATCCGGATATTTTTGATCTTGATAAGGGGCACCGCTTTGAGTGTGGCAAGGTGGAGCCAGTCTGTGGCAATAGCTGGCGCATGTTGCAGCAGAGCCGATTTGCGGACCACTTTGAGTTCATCGGCAACTGGGGTACGCACTATGGAATCTTTCAGGGGTGCGGGACATCGATGCCATTTGCATTTGATGAGGATAAGGAGGATTCCAACGATCAAGGGGGATGTTGTTAGTATTTTTGCGTGAAACATATCTTATGTTAAATATTGGGCCTGTAGTTAGAAGAGAGTAATCTCGGAACTGTGGAATAGAGGGAGAGCAATGTATGGGGACATTTCAACGACCTCGATCCTTTGATCGAAACCTGATTGTTATTGGTGGCGGTTCAGGTGGGCTCGTTTCAGTCTATCTGGCCGCATTGAGTGGTGCCAAAGTGACCCTGATTGAGAGCGGGGAGATGGGAGGAGACTGCCTTAATCGTGGCTGTGTCCCATCCAAGGCGATGATCCGTAGTGCGCGAGCAGTGGAAGAACTGCGCAAGGCGACTGACTTGGGGGTTGATGTCGGTGTGGCCAGTGTGGACTTCCCCCGGATCATGGGGCGTATTCGACAGGTGATCAAGACGATCGCTCCACATGACTCAATAGAGCGCTATACCGCACTGGGTGTGGAGGTGATTCAGGGCCATGGAATGGTTAGCACGCCGTGGAGCGTCAAGGTCAATGGGCAAGAGCTGACCACACGTAAGATGATCCTCGCAACGGGTGCACGCCCCCATGTGCCTGCCATCAAGGGGATTGAGCAGATTGGCTATCTCACCTCCGATAATCTTTGGGAGCTTGAACAGCTTCCCCAGTGCCTGCTGGTGATTGGGGCCGGGACCATTGGCTGTGAGTTAGCTCAATCTTTTGCGCGCCTTGGATCAAAAGTGACGCTAGTGAGTCGGGCTGATCGAATCCTACCGAATGAAGATAGAGAGACCTCCGAGCTGATGCTGAAACAGTTTCAGAAAGAGGGAATGGAAGTCATCCTGCGGGCGGACCCAAAACGGTTCTCAGTAGATGAGGGGGAGCAGTGGGTGATTCTGAGTCGCCTTGAAGAGCATGGCGAGGAGCGGCGAGTTGCCTTTGATCAGGTGCTGATTGCAACAGGGCGGGTTCCCAATCTGCAAGGACTGGGGTTGGAGCAGCTCGGGATTGAGATCGACCCAAGATCAGGGGTTGCGCTGAATGATCAATTTCAGAGTCGTTATCCATCGGTCGCCCTGTGTGGTGATGTCGCAGGAAGCTACCAGTTTACTCATGCGGCCTCCAATCAGGCGAAAAGTGTCACGCTGAATAGCCTGTTTGGCTTCTTCAAGCGCTTTAAGGTCGATGAGTCGGTGATGCCGTGGGCGACCTTCACTGACCCTGAGGTTGCCCAGGTGGGATTGAATGAGCAGATGGCGAGGCAGCAGGGTATCTCTTATGAGATGACCCGATTCGATTTTTCTGACCTGGACCGGGCCGTGATTGATGCAGAAGCCTCTGGATGGATCAAGGTGCTGACCAAGCCAGGTAGTGATCGTTTGGTTGGGGTCACCATTGTTGGAAAACAAGCGGGTGAGCTGCTGCAGGAGTATGTGCTGGCAATGAGGCAAGGGCTGGGGCTCAATGCCATATTGGGCACCATTCACCCCTATCCCACCCGAGTCGAAATCAATCAGCGAGTGGCTGGGAAGTGGCGCCAGTCCAATACCCCTCATTGGCTCTTGCGCTTGAGTCGGTGGCTGCATGGAATCCAGCGGCGCGGCCTCTTCTAAGCCCCGTTAGGCGCGATCATCGGTGATAAAATAGGCGCTCTCTCAAACCGTTCGGCAAGGGTGCAATGCTCGATACCATCCCCCATCTTCTGGAAATTCCATTCCCCACGTTAACGCGTGACTCGCTGCAGACATTGCAAGTGAATCTTGGGTATCGATGCAATCTCAGCTGTAACCACTGTCATGTGAATGCCGGCCCCAAGCGAACAGAGATGATGTGCAGGGAGACTGTTGAACAGGTGATGGCGGTACTGGAGCAGGGGCGTATCCGGCAGCTTGATCTGACAGGGGGGGCTCCAGAGCTGAACCCTCACTTTCGTGCCTTGGTGGAGCATGCTGCCCGATGTGGTGTGGCGGTGATTGATCGCTGTAATCTCACCATTCTGAAGGAGCCTGGGCAGGAAGATTTGGCTCAGTTTCTGGCAAAACACCGAGTTGAGATAGTTGCCTCGTTGCCCTGTTATCTGCAGGAAAATGTGGATGCCCAGCGGGGAAAAGGGAGTTTTGAGGCCAGTATTGATGGACTGCGTACACTCAACCAGTTGGGGTTTGGAGAGGCGGGAAGTGGTCGCCTGCTTAATCTGGTCTACAACCCTCAAGGTGCTTCGCTGCCGCCCGCCCAAGAGAGATTGGAGATTGATTACAAGAGAGAGTTGGAACAGCGTTACGGAGTCCACTTTAACCATCTATTGACGATTACCAATCTGCCGATTCACCGCTTTGGTAGTCAGCTGCTCTCCAAGGGGGAGTTTGGTGCGTATATGGGATTGCTGCGTGAGAACCATCAGACGCAAAATCTGCAGACGGTGATGTGTCGCTCTTTGATCAGTGTTGATTGGAAAGGACGGCTTTACGACTGTGACTTCAATCAGATGTTGCAGTGGCCGATTGAGGCGCAGGGGGGGGCACTGCATTTAAGTGATCTATTGCGTGAAGAGTGGGATGGTCGCTCCATTCGGGTGGCTGGACACTGCTATGGCTGCACTGCAGGGCAGGGCTCCAGTTGTGGTGGGGCGCTCACTTGATCTCTGTTGTTATTCCTGCGCTCAATGAGGCGGAGCAGATTATGTCGACGTTAGCGCCGTTACAGCCCATGCGGCAGCGTGGAGCAGAGGTGATTCTGGTCGATGGTGGAAGTGAAGATCAGACGCTTGAGCGGGCCACTCCTTGGGTGGATCGTGTCATCCAATCGGGTGCAGGGCGCGCGTGGCAGATGAATGGTGGCGCTGTAGTGGCGAAAGGAGACGTGCTCTGGTTCCTTCATGCCGATACAGTGGTCGCAGAGGGAGCGGACCGAGAGATTGAGCAGGCGATTGCTGCGGGTGCAGATTGGGGACGGTTTGATGTCTGTATGAGTCATCCGCACTGGCTGCTGAAGATGGTTGCTGCAATGATGAACTGGCGCTCCTGCTGGAGCGGGATTGCAACGGGGGATCAGGCCATTTTTGTGACCTGGAAGTGGTTTCAACAAGCGGGGGGATTTCCTCAGATCCCATTGATGGAAGATATTGAGTTGAGTCGACGACTGAAACGGCGTGGGCCTCCCTGTTGTCTCTCGTTAAATCCGGTAATGACCTCAAGCCGCCGCTGGGAGGAGAGAGGCATAGTGCGAACCATTGTGTGGATGTGGTGGCTTCGGCTGGCCTATTGGGCAGGTGTCTCATCACGTCGTATTGCTGCATGGTATCGCTGAATAGTGCCCTGCTCATCTTCTCTAAGGCACCCATTGCGGGCTATGCCAAACGGCGGTTGATTCCTGCGCTGGGCGAAGAGGGTGCGGCGCACCTGCAGCAGAAGATGACGGAGCGTATGGTCGGTGAGGCGATTGTCGCAGCGCTGGGGTCGGTCACGCTCTATTGTGCACCTGATTGTCAGCACCCTTTCTTCCAGCGTTTAAAACAGCACTATCCGATCTCTCTAAAATCTCAGCAAGGGGATGGTTTAGGGGCACGCATGTCCAATGCGATTGCCGATGCACTGAAAGAGAGTGGTGCTGTGATGCTCTGTGGAAGTGACTCTGTGGCATTGGGGGGACAGCATCTGGCTCAGGTTCAGGATTGGTTGCAGCGTGTGGATGTGGTGTTGATTCCGGCGCTGGATGGCGGGTATCTTTTGGTTGCTATGCGTCGCTGGGTTCCCCAGGTTTTTGAGCAGATCGAATGGGGAACCCAACGAGTATTGGCACAGACCATTGAGCGACTGGAGCAAGGGAGTGTCTCCTGGAAGGCGCTTGAGCCATTGGCTGATATTGATCATCCAGAGGATCTGGAGCGGTTGCCCCAAGAGTGGTTAGCTGGGGTGTGATTGGGTGGAGTTATGCTATGCTCTGGATCGAGACAACAACAATAAAAAGGGGGGAAAGAGATGAGTGAATCAAACCTAATACCGTGCAAGACAGTACTCAAACCGGGGATCTACTACTGGTGCAGCTGTGGGCACTCGAAGAAAATGCCATGGTGTGATGGCGCGCATACGCAGGAAGAGGGTTGTGGCGGTCCAGTGGAATTTGAGATTACAGCAGAGAGTGATGTGGCGTTATGTGGATGTGGCCGGACCAAGAATCCGCCTTATTGTGATGGCGCCCATTTGAAGTAGAATATTGTATTCAGAAAATCATAAACAAGGAGAACCATCGTGAAGAAATTGTCAGGAGTATTGTTGATGGCCGCCAGTTTTGGTGCGTATGCCGGGAACACCGATCTGGTCTGTAGCATGGACGAAATCGACAAGACGAGTAATGAGGTGACGCATACCGATAATGTTCAGGTGAGTGTCCCTGATCAGAGTACCCGTAATATTCGTGCACTGAGTGTTTATAACAGTGATCGCATTATTGAGGAGTGGGAGATCACCCCCACGCACTCCAACTATCGTTATCGAAAAATTGTGGATGGCGATGTGATCAAGGTGGAGACCAGCTCCATTGAGGCCAAGAGCGGGAAGGTGGTTGGATCGGTGGATTATGACCCCTCGCCCTATCTGAGAATTCGTGGCCACAAGGCGCGTGAAACCACCTTCTCTGGGCAGTGTTATCTGGCGCCAGCTGTTGTGGAGTCTGCGCCAGAGAAGTAGCGTCGTACCGCTTCCGCCTTCTCAGAGAACCAGGCCGATGCACCCCGTGTGCCTCGGCCTGTGCTCTCTTTGACACTGTCATAGCTGCTCTCAATATCCTCTTTGCACTGCTCCTGGTTCTGGTAGCAATCCTCAGCGGCCTCAACCGCATCAGCGGCTATCAGCCCTACCGATGCGACAGAGCCAACAATCGGGATCTTGCTGGCCCCTTTGGCCAGCTTACGCACCCCTTTGGGTTGTTCCGCTTCGAGCCGGGAGAGCCTCTGCCTCGATTGTTTTAGCTTAGACTCAGTGTCTTTCAGTTTCTGTTGAGTTTTTTTCAGCGTCTGCTGCTGTTGCTTGAAGCGCTGCTCCAGCTTTTGGTGCTTTCTTTTCAGCTCAACGTTCTGCTGCTGTAGCCCCCGAAATTTTCCTAGAAGATCCTGAATGTAATAGAGCGTTCCTCCACCCAGAGTGAGTAATGCCGCCAGTAACAAAGTCGGCCAGCGGCGGCCGCTCATTCAATCTCTCCCGGGTCTTGTTCAGGGTGGGAAGGGGCATCCGTGTTGGCGGCCCACTCCAGGT
Source organism: uncultured Piscirickettsiaceae bacterium (assembly GCA_964551545.1). Lineage (GTDB taxonomy): Bacteria > Pseudomonadota > Gammaproteobacteria > Thiopontia. The sequence goes on from CAZKCT010000051.1 coordinate 12,663, forward strand.
GGTGCTCAATGGCCTTGCGGTGATTTTTGATGACGGTTGGGCCAAACGTCTCGGTCAGTTGGGTCACTGCTTGCTGCTTCAGCGTTTCGTAGGGTTGGCCGTGGTTGAGTTGATGATAGAGCGTGTAGACATGATTCTGCAGCTTGACGCGTAGCAGCGACTCCACCAACAGATCTGCTGCAGTGCCTTGAGTGTGGCTGCTGTACTCTTTGATCATCTCATTACGGGCAGAGAGGATCAGTTTAAGCTGCTGTTCATGCTCCTCCTTGCTCTGTCCCTCTTCATGAATGAGTTGGTCGAGATCAATACCGTGTCGCTCGGTGAGTTTGCGGGCTTTCTGGATCTTCTTTTGTGGCGGGTTTTTGCGTTTTTTTGGGGGCTTGGCGGGAGCGTCCGTTCCATCGGGTAGCGTCTCGACTCGACTCTTTTTCAGATTCTCCAGTGCGGTAGTGATGCGTTCGTCCAGTACCTGAGTGGATTCTGACGAATCGGGCTCCGATTCCGGTTCGGGAGGAGGGGCCAGTACAAACTCCTGATGCCATTTCTCAAGAACGATCTCCTCCTCACTGGAGAGGAATTCACCTGCCTCGATGAGGTAGTGGAAGATCTGCTGATAGCAGTGGTGTCGCGCCTCCCTTGAGGCGATAGTCCGGCTGCGGATCACATCAGGAGTGATCTGCTCCAGTAGCAAGGCAATGCGCTGTTCACGGTCATTGCCCAGGCTGCAATAGAGAACCTGGTCGAGGAGGGCCGTTCCCTGTTTTACATCGAAGGCGGTCGCCACAGCATCGAGGTCCTCCTTGATGTGAAGGGATCGATCCAGGGCGTTGCCGGTGAGTGCGTCCAGATGGACTGCCTCAATCGGTCCGATCAGCAGGGGAAGAGGCAGCTCATCTTCCATGAGCTGATGATAGATCAGACAGATCTCAAAGAGGGCATCAGCCCGTTCGGCTGTTGTGAGCCACAGGTTCTCCTCGTCAACAACAGGGAATAGCGGTTCCTCATCCTCCTCTTCAAATGCGGACTCTTCCTCAAGGTTTTTTTCAGATTCAGGGTTGTCTGTGGAGTCCGGCTGAGATCCACTTGGAGGCTCTGGCTCTGGCTCTGGCTC
>CAZKCT010000052.1:0-13728 GCA_964551545.1 uncultured Piscirickettsiaceae bacterium
GGCTGCTGGTTGCATGGGTGTAAATAATTGTATATTGTCAGGGTATGAGGAGAATTTATTACATCCTGTTTCTATTTGGGCTGCTCTCACCAGCCGCTGCCAGCGATCTTCCACCACTGGTCCCCGGAGTTGAGACCTTAGAGGCGTCCGGCAGCAGCCTCGACTTTGACTGGAAACACGCCCGGATCAATCTGGAGCAGGATGACCTTCAATATGGACTGCGTCTCAACAAGGGCGAGCTCCATATCGAGAACAGTGATCGCGGCTGGAAGACCACTTTCGATCTGCGCGATCAGCAGATCCGCCTGGAGTGGGGGTTCTAGGCGTCAGGGTGACTCATCTGTTGGAGCAGTGTCTCAATTGACCCACTGTTCAGTGTCTCAAACGCATTCCGATTACTGGTCAATATCCCGCCCGCCATCTCATGCCATGAGAAGCCGCTGCTCCAGTGCGGGGGCTGGTCCTTTCCCTGTCGCACTCTCGGTAGCAGATAGCAACGATCCCCGATATAGAGCAGGTTGTAGGGGCGTTGTTCCCGGTGACACTGCTCAATCCATTGCCACGACTGTTGAGGTTGATCGCTGCATTGGCAGTATGCTGGATAGGGGTGTTGACCACCACGGTGTTGCCACTGGTCCTGTTCAATCGGGAAGGGGGACTCGCGCAGAAACATCTGAAAGTGAAGGTGGTTGACTGAGGCGTAGGCACCGTAGCTGTTGTAGCCAAAGCCAGACCCCGAAAGGGTTTCCTCCAGTGTTGTAGCGAGTTGGCAGAGGTAGTGGTGATACGTCTCGGTCAGCAGTTGTGGGTTTTCCCGTTCACGCTCCGGTACCAGTAGCCCATGCCCCTGGGTAAAGGGGTACTTGTTGTAGTAGAGGTCAACAGATTTCCCTTCCAACGCGCCACTCCAGAAGATCTCTTTCTCCATGAACGGTTTGTTGAAATGAAAACCCTCCCGGTTGAAAGGGAGAGAGAGTGCCCCGCTGATGGTGGAGGAGATACGGCGGGGACGGAAGGCACGCAGTGGATTGAACTGTACCTCCCAGCCATCAACTGTACGGGTAGTGGTGGGGGCGAGCCGTGCCAGTCCCACTGTCGCAATCTTGAAGAAGACCAGAAGGTCCTCACCGCTTTCAATGGGGATCTCTCCATTGAGCAGTTGCTGCTCCAGCCGCTGATAGAGACTCTGGTAGCGCTGCTGAATCGGCTCTTTCAGCTGTTGTTGCAGGGTTGGATCAAAGCTGGCGTTGGCCAGCACCAGAATCAGGGTGCCAAGCTGGTCATGTTCCAGCAGTGGTTCGAAGCCCCGGTTAAAGGCGGTTCGAAACTGCTCAACGGTATCGAATGGCGCTGCCATCTCGGTTTTTTATTGCACCACTTCACCGGCCGCCTGCAGATCGGCATGGTAGGAGGAGCGCACCATCGGGCCACTGGCGACATGGCTGAAGCCCATCGCCTCTCCCCGAACCCGCAGCGCCTCGAACTCATCCGGATGGACAAATCGGTCAACCGGCAGGTGGTGTCGGCTCGGTTGCAGGTACTGCCCTAGGGTGATGCGATCAACATCGTGTTGGCGCAGATCCTCCATCAGCGCATGCACCTCCTCAATGGTCTCGCCAAGCCCCAGCATGATGCCAGACTTGGTGGGGACAGTCGGATTCTGTTCCTTGAATGCCTTGAGAAGCTGCAGGGAGCCTTGGTAGTTGGCACCGGGACGACTCTGTTTGTAGAGGCGGGGCACGGTCTCCAGATTGTGATTGAAGACATCAGGAGGCGATTGGCTGAGAATCTCCAGTGCCACTGTCTCACGCCCGCGGAAATCGGGCACCAGGGTCTCGATCTGGATTGAGGGGAGGGCAGTACGAATCTGATCGATGCAGTTGGCAAAGTGTTGGGCACCGCCATCGCGCAGGTCATCCCGGTCAACGGAGGTGATGACCACATAGCGTAGTCCCATCTCTGTAATGGCCTCAGCCAGCTGTCGTGGTTCCTGTGGATCGGGGGCAAGAGGCTTGCCGTGTGCAACATCACAGAAGGGGCAGCGCCGGGTGCAGATATCGCCTAGGATCATGAAGGTGGCAGTGCCATGAGAGAAACACTCTCCCAGGTTAGGGCAGGCAGCCTCTTCGCAGACGCTATTGAGTGCGCCATCACGCAGTAGCTTGCGAATCTTGGAAACCCCTTCCCCTTTCGGTGCTTTGGCTCGAATCCAGGCGGGCTTTCGCAGTGGTGTGGTGGTGGGTTCAACCTTGACCGGAATACGGGCAACTTTCTCGGCGCCGCGCTGTTTCTCGGTATCGGTAGATTTTCTGTTCATGGGGGTGTGGACTCAATCTTTAACTCAGAGGCATTGTAGCCCAATCGACTGATCAAATGATCAACCAGGGAGCGTTGAACCAGCAGTGGATCGATCTGCTCAACCAGCGCTGATAGCTGAGTGACGGCGAGGTCGGGATAGCCGCAGGGGTTGATGCGGTTGAAGGGCTCCAGATCCATCTTCAGATTAAGGCTAAGGCCATGGAAGCTACAGCCACGGCGGATGCGGAGTCCAACGGCGGCAATCTTGGCACCGTCGACATAGACGCCGGGGGCATCACGGCGGGCGATGGCCTCAATGCCATAGTCGGCAAGCAGGGCAATAACGCTCTCCTCCAGTGCGGTGACCAGTGCCCGTACCCCGATATTCCGGCGCTGGAGATCAATCAGGGTGTAGAGCACCAACTGACCGGGGCCATGGTAGGTGACCTGGCCGCCACGGTCGATCTGGACGATCGGAATCTCGCCGGGGTTGAGCAGGTGCTCGGCCTTGCCGGCCCGTCCCTGAGTAAATGTTGGGGGGTGCTCCAGCAACCAGAGCTCGTCGGGTGTCTCCGCGTTCCGCTGTTCGGTGAACTGCTGCATCTGTTGCCAGGTCGCCTCATAGGGCACCTGACCCAGTGGACGGAGGCGAATCACAGTGCCATCAATACCCGTTCATCATCGGTGAGATCCTGGTAGATGCAGTCGAGCTGCTCGCGGTTCTCAGCCGTGACTGTGACTGTGACCGAGATAAAATTACCGTTCTTGCTGGGGCGAGTCTTAATCGCTCCCTCACCGATGTCAGAGATGTGGCGGCGAACAAGAGTCGCCACATGGGCGTCAAAATCGGCTGCTGTCTTGCCCATCGCCTTGATGGAGATGGTGCAAGGAAATTCCAGCAGCCCCTCTTCGGGAAGTTCCAGTGTGTTCATGGCTGTTCCTCGCGATGTGATTGTCTAAAGTCTTGTTTGAAATCTTGCAGGTGGCGGTGGAGTGCCAAAGTGATCGGCCCAGGGGTGCCATCCCCAACAGGTTGTTGGTTGAGTGTGGTGACTGGAACAATCTCTTTGGTTGAGCTGGTGACCCAGAGCTCTGTGGCATCTGCAAGTGCAGCCTCGGGAATGGCCCGCTCTTGTGCGGGTAGCCCATGTTGATGAGCCAGTTCTAGCACCAGATCACGAGTGATACCAGGGAGTAGGTGTGGCCCTTTGGGGGGCGTGATAATGATGCCATCCATCAGGGCAAAGAGATTGCTTGCGGCCCCTTCGGTCACCTCACCCTCCCGGATCAGAATCGACTCGGTGGCCCCTTGATCCAGGGCGTGTTGACGATGGAGCACATTAGCCAGCAGATTGATGGACTTGATGTTGCAACGGCTCCAGCGGCTATCTGCCTCTGTGATAGCAGAGACGCCCTGTTGAAGCCTGACTTCAGGGGTTCCCAAGAGTGGGTTGCTCATCATGAACAGCGTGGGTGGGGTCCGGTCAGGAAAGTGGTGGTCACGGGGTGCGATTCCACGGGTCACTTGCAGATAGATAGACTGATCTTCGCCCGCATTTTTTGCAATCAGCTCCGTGAGCAGTGCATGCCACTGACCACGGCTGTGGGGATTGATAATGCGTATTTCTCCGAGGCTGTTCTCCAACCGTTGTAGATGCTCTTCAAGTCGGAAGGGGTGCTGCCCATAGACCGGAATGACCTCGTAGACCCCATCTCCAAAGAGAAAGCCGCGGTCAAGTACCGGGATCGAGGCTTTCTCCAGTGGAAGAAACTGGCCGTTGAGATAGGCGGTTGGCATGGGTGTATCGGTTTCTGTTACTCGAACCACAATTTTGCAGAGTCGATCAAATTGCTCCACAGTCCACCGGACTCGATCGGCTCCAGTGCCACCAGTGGCACCTCGGCAACGGTCTCACCATCAAGTGTGAAGCGGAGTGTCCCGAGTGGTGTGCCGGCTGCAATGGGTGCCTCTAAAATAGCGTTGTTGAGCACGGTCTCTGACTGGAGATCCTTGAATTGGTTGCGCCCCAGAGTCAATGGCACTTGTTCGGTGACACCAATAGCAACGCTGTCAGCGGTCCCTTTCCAGACTCGAGGGGTTGCGATGACCGCCCCTTGTTCGGTGATGAATTGTGTCTCATAGAAACGGAAGCCGAAGTTGAACAGTTTCTGGGTCTCGCGGGCGCGCGCTTCGGTACTGTCGGTGCCCATGACAACCGAGATCAGGCGCATCCCATTCCGTTGTGCGGATGCAGCCAGGCAGTAACCAGCTGCTTCGGTGTATCCAGTCTTGAGGCCGTCGACACTCTCATCTCGCCACAGCAGTTTGTTGCGGTTGGACTGCTTGATCGGTTTCCCACTCTTGAGCTCCTTTCCGTAGATGAACTCTTTTTCGGCATAGAGTGGATAGTATTCAGGGAAGTCACGAATTAGTGCATGGGAGAGGATCGCCATATCTCTTGCGGTGGTGTAGTGCGCCTCTCCGGGCAGGCCAGTGGCATTCTCGAAATGGGTGTTCTGCATGCCAAGGATTTCGGCATATTGATTCATCAGCTCTGCAAAGGTCTCCTCAGCGCCACCAATGTGCTCGGCAAGGGCAACACTGGCATCGTTACCAGAGGAGATCACCATCCCTTTCAGTAGGGCTTCGACAGTAATCTTCTTGCCGACCTCGATAAACATCTTCGAGCCCCCAGTGCGCCATGCCTTTTCACTGATAGTGACCTCATCCTCCATGCGGATATTGCCCTGCTTCAGTTCACTGAAGATGGCGTAAGAGGTCATGATCTTGGTGAGACTGGCGGGAGCAAGGCGCTCATCCGGGTTCTCAGCGGTGATGATCTTGCCACTCTCGAAATCCATCAGGATGTGACCAGTGGCGGTCACCGAGGGTGCTTTGGGGATGATGCGAGGTGCAGCCGTGACACTCTCCATGATAAAGAGAAAGAGGGGCAGGAATAGGAGAGTAGATCGGTTGAACAGTTGCATATTCGGGTCCTTGCGTTTGTAACAGGGCTATTTTAGCGGTTTTGTGCAGAGCGGGCAGTGATTGTGGCTCATTGTGACTTCAGTACACTATCGATACCCGCCATCTTCAGCTGCTTCTGAATGGCTTCGAGAGAGAAGCCTCGTTGGGCGCGGATCAGAAGTTGATAATGTGTTTGTTGTTGGCGTTGAAGCGAACGAATTTCGGTAGAGAGCGGCGTTCTCTGTCCCAGTTTCTGCCGCAGTGCGGCTGCGTTACTGTGTTGAGAGAAGAGTCCCAGCTGCAGATAGCTTCCCTCGACCTCAATCACTGGAGATTGACTGCCGGGCGTCAACACTCGAATGGATACAGGGGCTGTCCCTTTTTTCAATAGGTCCAGTTTCCAGGCGGCGGTATAGGAGAGGTCGATGATTCGCCCCTCATGAAATGGGCCACGATCATTGACCCGTACCACGATGCGCTTTCCATTCTCCCGGTTGGTGACCTCGACATAACTGGGCAGTGGCAGGGTCTTGTGTGCTGCCGTCATCTGATACATGTCATAGGTCTCCATGCAGGAGGTTGGCTTGCCCTGGAAATTGGGGCCATACCAAGAGGCAATCCCCTCCTCAGTGAAGCCGTAGGCACTGCGTAGCGGACGATACTCGATCCCTTTGACCCGATATGACGCCATGTTGCCATATTTACAGCGAGGCTCCTCTTTGGGGGCGGCATTGGGGATTGTAGCGAGGTCCGTGGGTGGGCTATCTGAAAAGGGGGAGAGGTGGCTTCCCAGGTCGGAGAGCGTGCCACAGCTGCTGAGTAATAGCAGCACCGCACTGGGAAGGAGTAGGTGTTGTAGGAGGCGCTGCATCAGGATTGGTCGGTTGGCGTATCAGACTGAGCGAGGAAGGCTTTATGAATTTCTTCGCCCAACTGGAAAACGGCCATGGTATAGAGGGTTCGTGGGTTATAACGGGAGATGACATAGAAGTTGTGGCGGGCGATCCAGAATTCCGTGCCTTGTTCCCCCTTCAGCTCAAGCAGGAGCGCTTTGGCCTCATCGGGGTAGTCCTGGTTGGTCTGAAATCCTACCTGTCGGATCTCGCTAATAGTGAATTTGGGGCGCAGTTTCTTCAGGATCAGGTGACGGTACCCGGGCTCTATTGAAGCAGGGAGCTGAAGTGTGGCTCCCAGTTTGATTTGGTTAGGATTGTTATTAATGAATGCCTCAGGATTTATCTGCTGTATCGTGCTCATGATCTCATCGATCTTTCCACCCTGTTGGCGTTGCACACTGCGTGCGATGGACCAGAGCGAGTCTCCACTCGCTACAGAGTGAGTTGTTTGAGGGGTAACCGGGTTGTGTTGGGCAGGGGCTGCAATAGGCTCCCCGACTTTCCAGCCATGGTGGCGGAGGTAGTTGCCAATGCTGCCGATGGCATCAGCGGGGGTGTGCCAGATGTCTTTCTTCCCATCCTGATCAAAATCGACCGCCAGTTTACGATAGTTGCTAGGCATGAACTGCGGCATCCCCATCGCCCCAGCGTAGGATCCGCGATAGCTGAAGGGGTCGCGCTGCTCTTCGCGAGCCATCAGCAGGAAGGCCTCCAGCTCGGCGGTGAAGAAGCGTTCCCGCTTGGGGTAGTTGAAGGCGAAGGTGGCGAGGGCGTTGATCACCGGATCATCTCCCATATAGCCGCCATAGCGGGTCTCGACTCCCAGAACGCCCATGATGATATGGGCGGGTACGCCATATTGTGCCTCTGCCTGGGTTAGCGTCTCTTGGTGCTTGTTCCAGAATTTCACTCCGTTGCGGATGATGCCGGGCTTCACATGTTTGCCGCGATACTCTGCCCAAGGGCGAGACTCGGCCGGATTGGTCATCTTTGCCTTGCGCTTGGCGGCAGAGGTCTTTGGACTGATCTTCTTCTCTCGCAAAGTGAGCTGGTCGAGCAGTTGGGTCAATGGTTCACGTTCAAACTGGTGCTTTGTGACCATGCGCTCGATAAACTTCTGGACGTTGTCCCGTTCGCTCAATCGCTGAATTGGATCGCCAGCTTTGGTGGAGGCGACGGCTGTTGTAGCGCAGAGGAGAAGGAAGGGGAGGATGATTTGTTTCATAAGGTTATTACTGATCCAGCAGTCTGCGGTGGGTGTGAATGGACATCAGGATGCCAAAGGCGGCCATCAAAGTCACCATTGAGGTGCCGCCATAACTCATCAGGGGCAGGGGCAGCCCGACCACGGGCAATAGGCCGCTCACCATCCCTACGTTAACAAAGAAATAGGTGAAAAAGATCATGGTGATGCCGCCGCTCAATAGTCGGGTGTAGCTCTCCTGAGCCTGCATCGCAATGGTTAGCCCTCGGTAGATGATCAAGAGGTAGAGGGTAAAGAGTAGCAGGACTCCAAGAAAACCGAACTCTTCAGCCAGTACTGCAAAGATAAAGTCGGTATGGCGCTCCGGGAGGAACTCCAGCTGGGATTGAGTGCCATTGAGCCACCCTTTACCGGTTGTGCCGCCAGAGCCGATGGCAATCTTGGATTGAATGATGTGGTAGCCGGAACCCCGAGGGTCGCTCTCTGGGTTGAGGAAGGTGAGCACTCGCTGCTTCTGATAATCCTTCATCAGATAGAACCAGAGGATCGGCAGCAGTGCGGCTCCGGAGGCGATCAGTCCTGCGATAATGCGCCAGGAAATCCCGGCGAGAAAGAGAACAAAGAAGCCTGAGCTGGCGATCAGTAGTGAGGTTCCGAGATCCGGTTGGATTGCGATCAGCAGCACGGGGATCACGATCAGTGCAGTGGCCACCAGCAGTCGCTTGGGGTGTGGAGGAAGTGGTCGCTCGGCAAGATAGGCGGCAACCATCATCGGGATGATCAGCTTCATCATTTCCGAGGGCTGAAACAGAAAGATTCCCAAGTTGATCCAGCGCTGTGCCCCTTTGTGGGATTCGCCAAAAAAGGGGACTGTAATCAGCATCAATAGTCCCACAACAAACATCCAGAAGGTGATGATCTTGAGCCAGTGAGGGGGGATCTGGGCGACGACAAAGAGGACACCAAACGCGACCAAGACCCGGATCAGCTGCCGGTTCATCATCTCTGGGTCGCCGCCGCTGGCGCTGTAGATGACCAACAGGCCAAACAGGGTGAGCAGAATCAGGCCGCCAAGCAGCGGCAGATCGATATGGATTCGATCGCAGAATGGGATGCGGCGTTGAGTATAGTCAACACCTCGACTGTCTAGAGCGGAACGGCTACTCATGTGGCATCCTCTCGTAGATAGCGGTCCATCACCTGTTTGGCAATCGGTGCGGCAACTGAGCCTCCGTGACCACCATTCTCAACGATGACCGCAATCGCAATTTCTGGATCTTCCATCGGGGCGAAGGCGACAAAGAGTGCGTGGTCGCGAAGATGTTCAGGCAGAGAGTCTTCATCATAGGTGTCCCCCTGTTTGACGGTATAGACCTGGGCTGTGCCGGTCTTCCCTGCAATGGTGTAGGGAGACTTTCTGCCGATCTTCTTCGCTGTGCCACGCTTGCTGTGAACCACGCGGCGCATCGAGTCATGGATCTGCTTCCAGTGAGAGGGATACTTAATCGGGATCGCCTTCCCTGGCTGGTGTGGTTGTAGTTGTGGGTTCTCTGCCCCAGGGCCTTGCAGGGCATAGAGTAGGTGGGGTTGCATTGTCTGCCCATGGTTGGCGAGCGTTGCGGTCGCGGAGGCGAGTTGTAGTGGGGTTGAGGTGAAGAATCCCTGGCCGATCCCGACACTCAGTGTCTCGCCGGGATACCAAGGCTCCTCTCGGTAGGCCTCTTTCCATTGACGCGAGGGAAGCACCCCGGCCTGTTCGCCGGTGATGTCAGCACCGGTGGGGCGTCCAAATCCAAAATGAGTGAGATAGCGGTTGATCTCGTCGATCCCCATCTCAAAGGCGAGGTCATAGAAGAAGACGTCACAGGATTCGACAATGGCTTTATCGAGATCGGTCTCTCCGTGCCCCCGCTTTTTCCAGTCACGATACTTGTGTTTATAACCCTTGATTCGATACCAGCCGGGGCAGAACGTTGATTCGTCGGTATGGACGTGGCCCGTCTCCAGACCGGCCAGCGCCATCATGGGTTTGATTGTTGATCCGGGAGGATACTGTCCTCGCAGAAAGCGGTTAAAGAGGGGGCGTTGCTTGGAATCGCGCAGCGCATGGTAATCTTTGCGTCCAATGCCATTGACGAAGAGGTTGGTGTTAAAGGAGGGGGTGCTCAACATCGCCAACACCTCTCCAGTTCGAGGCTGAATGGCGACCACCGCACCACGGTAGTCACCCATCGCCTCATCAGCGATCGCCTGCAGCTTGCTGTCGATAGTAAGGAACAGGTCATCTCCAGGGGTTGGCTGCGTCTCTTCCAGGACTCGAATGGTACGCCCGACCACATTGCTCTCAATCTGCCGAACCCCCGGCGTGCCGAGAAGCAGATCTTCATAATAGTGTTCGATCCCAGTCTTTCCGATCTGCTCCAGGCCACGGTAACGTAGTGGATCAATCTGCGTCAGCTCCTGCTCGTTGATTCGCCCTACATAGCCAACGACATGAGCTGTCAGGTTGTGTAGCGGGTAGTGGCGTGTCTGGCGATCCCGGATAGTGACGCCAGGAAATTGATAACGGTTGACCTCGAAACGGGCCACCTCTTCGTCGCTGAGTGAGAAACGTAGCGGGGTTGAACGAAAACGACGGGCCCGTTTTCGCTCCTGATGAAAACGCTCCAGATCCTCTTCACCAAAGGGGATGATGGCTGCCAACTGTTGCAGTGTCTCTTCTAGATCAGAGACCTGTTCCGGGGTGATCTCCAGACTGAATGTCGTACGGTTTTCGGCCAATAGAACGCCGTTGCGATCATAGATATTGCCGCGTGGTGGGGGGACGGAGAGGGTGTGTACCCGATTGTCATCCGAGAGGGTTTTGAAGTGGTCATGCTGGGAGATCTGTAACGAGAACATCCGCGCCGCAAGCACCAGCACCATCAAGGCGGCGAACCCCATTGCAACGGTGGCCCGATGACGAAACAGACGCGCCTCGAAATGGTGGTCCTTGAGTGCGGGAATCATTTCGGTTGCGGGTGAAAGAGGCGGTCAGCCAGAAGATAGAGCACTGGCCACAGAAGAGGGGTTGTCAACAGTGGTGCCCAGAAGCCAAGCGTATCGGGCGCACCGGTGGTTATGGTTCGAATCAGATAGATGATCAGCAGGTTGAGTAGGGTGATCAGTGCGACCGTGATCATCTGTTGCAACACCACAAAGACACGCAACTGTAGATGGAAGCGGAGGCCGATAAAGGTGGTGGCTGCGTAGGTGAGGGCATGAGTGCCGAAGAGTGTTCCTGTCAATGCGTCGGTCAAGATGCCAAAAAACCAGCTGCGCAAAATGCCAGTCTGGAGTGGGGCATAGATGGCAAGATAGAGCAGTACCAGTGAGATCCAATGTGGACGGAATGGGCGCAGGGATTCAGGCAGTGGAACCAGTGTCAGGAAGAGGGCGCTGACCAGTAGCAGGATTGGTGCCCCCAACTCGTGTTGGTTATTGCGCTTCATTGGGTGCTGGGCGATTGTGGGCCGCTGGATTGTGCGGCGGGCCAGACCAAGAGCACCTCACGGCTGCGTTCAAGTGCGGCCGCAGGCGTGAGTGTGGCCTCGGAAAAAGGCTGATCATCTGGGTGGTCGATCGATTCGACCGTTCCAACCGGATGTCCGAATGGAAAACGTCCTCCCAGTCCAGAGGTGATTAGGACATCTCCCGGAATGAGATCGCTGCCGCTGGGGAGAAAGCGCACCCGAATCTTGTGGGCGTGTCCAATACCGGATGCAATGGCTCGAAGGCCATTTCTCCGATTCTGTACCGGGATCGAGTGCTGAGGAGAGGAGATCAGCAGTGCGGTGCTGGAGATCGGGCTGACTCGTACAATCTGTCCCATGACGCCATCTGCATCCATCACCGGTTGGCCGATATAGACTCCATCAGTGCTCCCTTTGTTGAGAACCACTTCTTGGTTGAAGAGATCAAGATCAATCGCCATGATCTCTGCAATCAGTACGTGATCATCGCCATAGTGAAAAGAGGAGTCGAGCAACTCTCGCAGTCGATTGTTTTCTGCTTCCGTTGCCTCCTGTTTCTGGAGCTTCTGTTGAAGTAACAGATTCTTCTTTTTCAGGCTCGCATTCTCCTCTTGCAGTGTGCCGTGGGAGGAGAGTCCTTCGGAGGCCCATTCGATCAAAGTCGAGGGGAGGCCAATCAGCTGCTGAACAGGATGCAACAAGGTTTCCATCCAGAGACGAAGCTGATGTGCCTTCTGCAACCGGTGATCAGTCGCGATCAGGACCAGCGAGAGCAGCGCCACAGCAGCCATTTTCAGGGCGAGGGCATCTCCTCTCCTGAATAATGATCCCTGGGATGCGGCGTTCGCAGGCAAGGGTGAGTGTGAATGACCGCTTAGTTGGTCAGGAACGAGGTGCTGCTGGTCTCATCCATCAACTCCAGCGCACGTCCGCCCCCACGGGCAACACAGGTGAGCGGATCCTCTGCAACCACCACCGGCAGGCCAGTCTCCTCCGTCAGGAGTCGGTCCAGATCCTGCAACAGTGCACCACCACCGGTCAGCACCATGCCGCGTTCTGAGATGTCACCCGCCAGCTCAGGGGGGGTCTTCTCCAGCGCATCACGCACGGCACGGATGATCTCGGAGAGAGGCTCTTGCAGGGCCTCCAGAATCTCATTGCTGTTGACTGTGAAGGCGCGTGGAATCCCCTCTGCCAGATTGCGACCACGGACCTCAATCTCCGTGATCTCGTTTCCAGGGAAGGCGCTTCCAATCTCCATCTTGATACGCTCTGCGGTTGCCTCACCAATCAGGCTGCCGTAGTTACGTTTGACATAGCTGACAATGGCCTCATCAAAGCGGTCGCCACCGACACGAACTGATGCGGAGTAGACCACACCGGCGAGAGAGATGATCGCCACTTCTGTGGTACCACCACCGATATCGACCACCATGGATCCGCCTGGTTGTTCGACTGGCAGGCCGGCACCGATGGCCGCCGCCATGGGCTCTTCGATCAGGTGAACCTCGCGGGCACCCGCACCCTCTGCGGACTCCTTGATGGCTCGGCGTTCGACTTGTGTTGCGCCACAAGGGACGCAGACCAGCACACGAGGGCTGGGCTTGAAAAAGCGGTTTTCATGCACTTTGTGGATGAAGTGCTGCAACATCTTTTCAGTGATGTTGAAGTCGGCGATCACGCCGTCCTTGAGTGGGCGAATCGCCTCGATATTTCCTGGTGTCCGTCCGAGCATCCGTTTTGCCTCGATACCTACTGCGGCAATCGACTTGCTTCCACGCCCCTCCTCGCGAGTGGCAACCACGGAGGGTTCATTCAGTACAATGCCCTGATTTCTCACATAAACCAGTGTGTTAGCAGTTCCAAGATCAATCGAAAGGTCGTTGGAGAAGAATCCAAACAGGCGTCCAAACATCTTATTTTCCTTGTTATTTGGCGGTAGTGATCACAGCCGGAGAAGAGTAACAGCCGCGCAGATTTGGGGCAACTGCAAGAGCCGGAAACGCAGTAGTTTTCCATGATTGATCAGGGGTTTCTCTGGATTTTGAAAGGGGGATTGTGCTACTTTTACGCGCCTTGTGATGAACCCCTCTTTACCGAAACTGGAACAATAGATATGTCACTGGAAAAACAGGATGTTGAGAAGATCGCACACCTTGCACGGTTGGCGGTCGACGAAGCGGCCATTCCCGGTTATGCCGAAGACCTTTCAGGAATTCTCGATCTGGTCGACCAGATGAGTGCGGTCGATACTGATGGTGTCGAACCACTGGCCCACCCACATGACGCGATACAGCGTCTGCGTGAGGATGTGGTGACCGAAGAGAACCAGCGTGAACTGCTGCAGTCGAATGCCCCACAGACCGATGCGGGCCTCTTCCTCGTCCCCAAAGTAATCGAATAACTGTAATTATTCAGCTTACTCCCCTACGTTCCAATAGCGGCGTTCAAAAATTGTTGATTTGGTAACTAAAATAGAATGAAAGAGAAAACACTCGCAGAGCTCTCATCGATGCTGCAGAACAAGCAGGCATCGAGCGTTGAGTTGACCCAATATTACCTGGATCGGATCGAGAGCCTTGATCCGCAGCTCAACAGCTTCATCTCCGTGACCGGAGAGGCGGCATTGAAACAGGCAGCGGCTGCTGATGCGAAGATCGCAGCTGGTGAAGCGGGCCCATTGACCGGCCTGCCGATGGCGCATAAAGATATTTTCTGTACCCAGGGGGTCCGTACCTCCTGTGGTTCGAAGATGCTGGATAACTTTATCGCTCCCTACAATGCTACGGTGGTTGAGAAGATCAACCATGCCGGCATGGTGATGCTGGGCAAGACCAATATGGATGAGTT
>CAZKCT010000053.1:0-13483 GCA_964551545.1 uncultured Piscirickettsiaceae bacterium
TTATTAAACTCAAAATCAACCTGCTTGCCCGACCCCATAAAGTTATCCTGCTTCAGATTGGTACTCAATACCATGCCTTGCGTCTGGGAATACCCCATTCCCAACATCATGCTGCCAGTCGACTTCTCTTCCACTTGGTAGTTGAGATCTACCTGATCCGTGGTTCCAGCAACCGGTACCGTCTCTACCTGTACACCTTCGAAATATCCCAGCTTTCGAATTCTGGTCTGCGAACGCTCCACCTCTTTATTGGAGTAACGACTACCCTCATACTGACGCATCTCACGCCGAATTACTAAATCCTGAGTCTTGGTATTACCCTGGATATTGACCCGATTCACATAGACTCGATTGCCTGGATCAACAAAGAAAGTGAGGTCAACAGTATGGCTCTCTTCATTCAGTTTGGGAACCACATTGATATTGGCAAAAGCGTAACCATCCTCTCCCAAGCGATCAGTCAACCCATCATTGACCGCAACAATGCCTTTCCGTGAAAAGACCTCTCCTGACTCCAAAGTGACCTTTTCCTGCAGCTCTTCTGCAGGCACCACCATTTTTCCATCCAGGGTCACACTACCAATGGTATAGCGGTTCCCCTCTCTCATATTGATGGTGATATAGATCTCCTGCTTATCTGGCGTAATCGTCACCTGTGCAGAGTCGATCTCAAAGTTGATATACCCCCGGTCGAGATACCAGGAGCGCAGGCTCTCCAGATCCCCTGAGAGTTTCTGCCGTGAATAGCGGTCATTCTTGGTGAAGAATGAGAGCCAGTTGCCGGTACTCAACTCAAACAGATCCAGCAGGTCCTCTCTTTCAAATGCCTGGTTTCCAATCAGGCTAATCTGACGGATCCGGGCACTCTCTCCCTCACTGACCTCAATTCTCACCGCAGAGCGATTACGCTCCAGCGGTGTAATGGTAGTCTCGATCTCGACCCCATAACGCCCCATTCCAAGGTATTGGCGACGGAGCTCCGCCTCAATTTTATCGAGCAATGCACGATCCAACACTCGTCCTTCTGCCAGACCAATCCCTTTCAATCCCTCTTTAAGGTCCTCGGTCTTGATCACCTTGTTTCCCTCAATGGTGATATCAGCAATAGCAGGACGCTCAATGACCGAGACCAACAGGACACGTCCTT
Organism: uncultured Piscirickettsiaceae bacterium; assembly: GCA_964551545.1. GTDB lineage: Bacteria > Pseudomonadota > Gammaproteobacteria > Thiopontia. Next base: position 1,148 of record CAZKCT010000053.1, read on the forward strand.
CCTGCTCTAGACGCACATCCTTGAAAAAACCAGTTTTAAACAACATCTTAACTGCACTAGCCGATTTTCTGGGGGTCAATTCGTCGCCCACCTGAAGCGGGAGATAGTTGAATACAGTTCCCGCCGCGATGCGCTGCAGCCCCTCGACCCGAATATCCTCAATCACGAACGGCTCAAAAGCCGAGGCAATCGTTGAGAAAAACAGAAAAACAAGTGCAAAAACCGTGCGTTGGATCATCATCAAAAAAGGACCATGGCGTTACTGGAAAGACGGCATCAAACGTAAAAGATCATTGTATAGTGCCAGTGACATCAATCCAAGTATCAATACAATTCCGATCTTCTGCCCCAGCATCATCGTCCGTTCCGAAACAGGGCGCCTTTGAACTGCCTCCACCAGATAATAGAAGAGGTGACCGCCATCCAACATCGGAATCGGAAGCAGGTTCAACACCCCCAAACTAACACTGACCAGCCCCAGAAAAGAGAAGAATGGGGCAATACCACTCTCCATCGAATTTCCGGCATAGCGGGCGATACTGATAGGGCCACTGAGTCCATCGGTTGAGGTACGCCCAACCACCATCCGCCCCATCACCTGCAGCGTCATCACCGAAAAATCCCACGTCTTTTCAGCGCCACGCACCAGCGCATCCAACGGGCCATACTGGACGGTCTGGAACCACTGCTTGCGATACTCGGAGAGCTCCACTGAGGCCCCAATACGGCCAGTCACCCGCTGATCCACTTCGACCCGTGCCGGGGTCAATGCCAGAGGGAAAACCACTCCATCACGCTCAATGGTGATCTCCAGGGACTGCTCGGGACTCTCCTGCACCCACTCTACCCATGCCCCCCAACTCTCTACCGGCTCACCCGCAACGGTTAGCACCAGATCACCAGACTCCAATCCAGCCTGTTCTGCTGCCCCCCCCTCAACCACCTCTCCGATACGAGGGGGCAACAGCGGCCGCTCCATTGAGAAACCCAGCCGTTGCAATAGATCCAGCCCCTCTGGGATCTCACGACCAAATGGATTGCTCAAGGTTCGTGATGCAGTACCCCCCTCTGCCGTTACCACTTCCAGCACCACTGAATCCCCCACCACAATATTTCCCAGCATCACCTCCAGCGCCTGCTGCCAGATGGTGACCGGCTGTCCATCGACCGAAAGGATCTCCTCTCCCTGCCGAAGGCCTGCCTGTGCCGCAATGGACGACGCCTCCACTGCACCAACAACCGGCTTGAGGCCACTCACACCCACCATCTGCACCACCGCAAAGGCAAACACCGCAAAGATGAAATTGAACAGCGGCCCCGCCACCACAATGGCTGAACGGGCCGCCAGCGACTTTGCCTCGAAGGATTGGGCGCGCTCGGATTCAGAGATCTCCTCTTCAGCCCCCTCACCCAACATCTTGACATAACCACCCAGCGGCAGCGCGGCAACCACATACTCGGTGCCATCCTTTCCAATACGACGCCAGAGTGGTCGACCAAAGCCCACCGAAAAACGAATCACCTTGACCCCTGCCCGTCTCGCCACCCAGAAATGGCCAAACTCATGAACGGTCACCAGCACCCCAATGGCGATGATAAAGGCGAGCAGCGAGTAGAGCCCAGAGCCAATCATGCCGCCCCTCCAATCTGCTCTAGAACAAAGCGGCGAGCCTCATGATCTTTCTCGACAATCTGCTGCAACGTCGTTGTCTCTTCCAAGGAGACCTGCTCCAGCGCAGATTCGATGAGTTGTGCAATCTGCAGATAACCAATCTTGCCTCGCAAGAAAGCATCAACCACCACCTCGTTGGCCGCATTGAGCACAGTAGTCGCGCCCCCTCCGGCAGACATCGACTCCATCGCTAAACGCAGACAAGGATAGCGATCAAAATCAGGGCACTCAAAACGCAACTGGGCCACCTCAAACAGATCCAGCGGTGCGACTCCGGCATCCATACGCTCCGGCCACCCCATCGCATGAGCAATAGGGGTCCGCATATCGGGGTTTCCCATCTGCGCCAGTACCGACCCGTCCCGATACTGCACCATCGAATGGATCACACTCTCTGGGTGGAGCACCACCTCAATCTGTTCAGGTTTCGCCCCAAACAGCCAACAGGCCTCAATAAACTCCAATCCCTTATTCATCATGGTTGCTGAATCGACAGAGATCTTCTTCCCCATACTCCAATTGGGATGCGCCGTCGCCTCTTCCGGGGTCACTGATGCCAGCGTTTCAAGTGGGCGCTGTCGGAAAGGGCCGCCAGACCCGGTCAGCAGTATTTTCTCCACGCCATCCGCAAACTGCCCCAATGGCTGTCGGTCAGGCAGACACTGGAAGATGGCATTATGTTCACTATCGATCGGCAACAATTCGGCACCACTACGTGCCACCTCTTCCATGAAAAGTGCCCCGGACATCACCAACGACTCTTTGTTCGCCAACAACACTCGCTTCCCTGCACGCACAGCAGCCAAAGTTGGCCGCAGCCCGGCTGCACCCACAATGGCAGCCATCACCTGGTCAACAGATGGATCCGCAGCAACCTGTTCCAACCCCTCCACTCCAGAAAGCACTGCTGTCTCTGGAGATTTTTGTTGCAGCAACTGCTCAAGCTGTTCTGCTCGATCGGGATCAGTCACCACTGCGTAGTGTGGGGAGAACTGCTGACACTGCTCTGCGAGGCGCTCAATCTGACGGTGTGCCGTCAATGCAACAACACGGTATCGCTCAGGGTGGCGCGCCACCACATCGAGCGTACTCTTTCCAATCGAGCCGGTGGCGCCGAGAACCGTGATCCCTTGCCGACTCATCCGAGCTTGATCCAGCCAACCATCATTAACAACATCAAGTAGAGTGGTGCCGCTGCAGTCAAACTGTCTACTCGATCCAGAATGCCCCCATGACCCGGAATCAGTTGGCCAGAATCCTTAACGCCAACATTCCGTTTGTAAGCACTCTCCACCAAGTCACCCACGATGGAGAAAATGACAATCAACACGACAGAGAAGAGCAGCATCGAAAGCGCCACACCTGGAGTCGAAAGCACCGCATAACCGGTCGCTGCAACAGCAAGCGCCGCCATCATCCCGCCTGCGACCCCCTCCAGACTCTTACCGGGACTGACATTGGGCGCCAGCTTGCGTCGACCAAAGCGAACCCCCACCAGATAGGCACCAATATCCGCCCCCCAGATCAGCAGCAGAAGAAACAGTAGTAGCGATCCACCGTCCGGCTGCTGATGGAGCACCTCAAGCGCCCGCCATGCGGGAATCAATACCACCACACCTGCAAGATAGCGTGCAGGTACTGCAAAGAGCCAGCGATGTCGTTGTGGATACCCTTGCAGCCAGTAGAGAGCCCCTCCCCACCAGACTAATGCTGCCCAAAGCAGTAACTCTAGCGGAAGCCATCGGGAAAAATAGAAGAGCAGCAGCAGAGCCGCCACATAGAGGAGACGATCACCACGCTGCTCCTGCCCGGCAAGTCGCGCCCACTCCCATGCCGCAGGAGCCAGTAGCGCCCCCAATAGAAGTGAGAATTGCGCCCCCTCCAGCAGGAAAATCGCCCCCAGTAACAGTGGCCCCAGAATCAATGTACTCAGCGTGCGCTGTGCAAAAGATGAGAGATTCATTTGACCTGCTCTCCAATCTTTCCAAATCGACGCTGTCGCCCCTCAAATGAGTCGATCGCCAGCTCCAGCGCAGAGCGATCAAATTCAGGCCAGTAGAGATCACTGAAATAGAGTTCACAGTAGGCCATCTGCCACAGCAGAAAATTACTGATTCTCTGCTCTCCCCCTGTACGAATAAAGAGGTCAGGCTCTGGCAGGTCATGGAGTGCCACCTGCTGCTGCAGATGTTGCTCATTCACCTCTTCCGGTCTCAAGGTTCCTGCGGCAACTTGCTCACAAAGAGTGCGTGCCGCTTCGGTCATATCCCAGCGCCCCCCATAATTGGCTGCGATATTGAGGGAGAGACGATCATTGTGCTGAGTAAGCACCTCGGCCTCCTGGATTGCTTTCTGCAGCTTATCGGAAAAACGACTGCGATCCCCGATGATGCGCAGTCGGATCCCATTTTTATGGAGTCGCTTCACCTCTCGCTTCAGCGCGCTCATAAACAAATCCATCAGAAAAGAGACCTCTTCCGCAGGCCGCTTCCAATTCTCGGTACTAAAGGCAAACAGGGTCAGTGCCTCTACACCCTGATCCACACAGGTCTCCACCGCAGAACGGACCTGCTCTACCCCTTTCTGATGCCCCCAGAAACGGGGACGTTTCTGTCGCTGCGCCCAGCGCCCATTACCATCCATCACAATGGCAATATGACGTGGGGTTTTCTGCTCAGAATCCGCCATCAATTTTGAAAGGTGAGGCTCGATCGTATCGACTTGATACGATTAAATCTCCATCAAATCGGCTTCTTTAGCCTGAACCGTCTGATCCACGTCACTCACAAAGCGGTCGGTCAACTTCTGTACATCCGCCTCTGCACGACGCTCATCATCCTCAGAGATCTCTTTCTCTTTTACCAGATCCTTGAAATCACTGTTGGCATCCCGACGGATATTGCGGATCGCCACCTTCGCCGACTCCCCTTCTGCCTTGACCACCTTCGCCAAGTCACGACGACGCTCTTCGGTTAGTGGCGGCAGCGGAATGCGAATTGTAGTACCCGCCGTTGCTGGGTTTAGCCCGAGATCAGACTCCATGATCGCTTTCTCGATCGGCTGCACCATCGTCTTTTCCCATGGCGCAACGGTCAAGGTTCGCGCGTCAGAAGCGTTGATATTCGCAATCTGACTCAACGGTGTTGCCGTCCCATAGTAATCCACACTAATCTGGTCCAACAGACTGGGGTGAGCACGTCCGGCACGTAGCTTACCCAGCTCATGTTTGAGTGACTCAACACTCTTCCCCATACGCGCTTCGGCGTCCTTTTTGATCTCATCAATCATTATCTTGCTCTCTTCTACTCAATCTATTACTCAGCGGGAACCACCAGAGTACCTTCATCCTGATTCACACAAGCGCCGCGCAGCCCACCGGGGCGCACCATATTGAACACTCTTAGCGGCATATTATGCGCTCTGCAGAGCACAATTGCTGTCAAATCCATCACCCCAAGCTGACGCTCTAATACCTCATCATAACTGATCTGTGGAATCAGTTCGGCGCTCGAATCCTTGACTGGGTCGGCCGTATACACCCCGTCCACCTTGGTGGCCTTCATCACCACATCCGCCTCAATCTCGATCCCTCGCAGGCAGGCTGCAGTATCAGTGGTGAAGAAGGGGTTGCCAGTCCCCGCCGCAAACAGCACGACTTCTCCCTGCTCCAAGGAAGCAATGGCGTCACGCGTATTATATTCATCACAGACTTTGGAGATTTTGAAAGCAGACATCGTTCGCGCAGCAATGTCTTTCTGGTTCAGCGCATCTCGCATTGCAATGGCATTCATCACCGTTGCCAGCATGCCCATCTGGTCCCCGGTCACCCGACCAACACCGACCTGCTCCAGACTAGCACCGCGACAGTAATTCCCACCACCAATCACAACCCCAACCTGCACCCCTAATGCGACGACTGCCGAGATCTCCTCGACCATCTGCGCAAGAATAGTCGGGTCAATTCCCTGGCATCCCTCTCCCATCAAGGCCTCACCACTCAACTTGAGTAGTACACGACGGTAGATTGGCTGTTCTGACATTACGCGCTCTCCTTTATCTCCAAAAAAAAGCCTCCCAGTAACCTGGAAGGCTTTTGATCACTTCATGACATCGATCACTTATCCGTTAACCTGCGCCATGACCTCATCCGCAAAGTTCTCTTCTTTCTTCTCGATCCCTTCACCCACCTCAAGACGGGCAAATTCGACGACCTTTGCGTTGTTGTTGCTCATCAGCTTTGCAACGGTGACATCTGGATCCTTGACAAACGGCTGGCCCAGCAGCGTGATTTCATTGACGAACTTCTTCATTCGACCAACGATCATCTTCTCAATGATCTCTGCTGGCTTACCACTCTCTTCTGCCTGAGCGATAAAGACTGCTTTCTCTTTCTCCAGAACTTCAGCAGGAATATCCTCTTCTGCCAACGCAACCGGCTTACTAGCTGCAACATGCATAGAGACATCTTTCGCCAGCACTGCATCACCACCCTCGAGGGCCGTCATGACACCAATGCGACCACCGTGAGAGTAAGATCCAATCACGCCACCCTCCACGACAGAGAAACGACGAACCGTCATATTCTCGCCGAGCTTAGCGATCAACTCCTGACGACGCCCCTCAACTGTGTTGGAGCCCCCTTCAAGATTCATCTCATTCAACGCCGCCACATCAGCAGGGCTGTTGGCGAGCACTGTAGCCGCAATCTGGTCGGCAAACTCGACAAACTCGTCGCCTTTGGCCACGAAGTCGGTCTCACAGTTGATCTCAACCATCACGCCACGAGAGCCATCTTCACTGGCCGCAATCGCAACCACACCCTCAGCTGCAACACGAGAGGCCTTCTTGTCAGCCTTGGCCAAACCAGACTTGCGAAGATTCTCAATCGCGGTATCCATGTCTCCATCGGTCTCAACCAGTGCCTTCTTGCACTCCATCATGCCTGCGCCAGTACGCTCACGCAGCTCTTTGACCTGACTTGCTGTAATTGCCATCTTCTTGCTCTCCTTGATTACTCTGCTGCCGCCTCGGCAGGGGCCTCTTCAGCAACCGCCGTAGTGGTTGCCGCCTTCGCGTCCAGAACCGCATCTGCGGCTGCACGAACGTAGAGCTGAATGGCGCGAATCGCATCATCATTGCCTGGAATCGGGTAATCAACAACTTCCGGGTTATTGTTGGTATCGACTACACCAATCACAGGAATACCAAGTTTTTTCGCCTCGTTGATCGCAATACCCTCATGACCAGTATCGATCACGATGATTGCAGAAGGCAGACCGCCCATATCCTGGATACCGCCAAGCGTACGCTCCAGCTTCTCCAGCTCACGGCTCATCATCAGCCCTTCTTTCTTGGTCAGACGACCCATACGGCCATCTTCCTGCATCGCCTTGATCTCTTTCAGGCGACGAATGGATTGCTTCACGGTCTTGAAATTGGTCAGCATGCCGCCCAACCAGCGGTGGTTGACGTAAGGCATACCACAACGCTCAGCCTCTTCTCGGACGGTCTTCTGCGCTGCTCGCTTGGTACCAACAAACAGCACCTTGCCATTCTTTGCAGCCACACCACCAATGAAGTTCATTGCGTCTTGGAACATCGGCAATGTCTTCTCAAGATTGATGATATGAATCTTGTTACGATCACCAAAGATGTAAGGGGCCATCTTAGGGTCCCAGAATCGGGTCTGGTGACCAAAGTGGACACCAGCCTCCAGCATTTGTCTCATGGAAACGGACATAGTTTTTTCTCCTGTTTTGGGTTTTGCCTCCGCATGCTCTAACCGCCCAATCCTTTTACAAGGACACCCGAGCGGATAGTGGCAACATGCGTGTGAAATAAAATGCGCGCGAAGTATACTATGCGACTTTATTGACTACCAGCAGAAAGTAAACCGATGACAATCTCCATCAAGACTCCCGAAGAAATCGAGAAGATGCGGGTGGCCGGCCGGCTTGCTGCTGAGGTCCTGACCATGATCGAACCTCATGTCCGGGCAGGCACCACCACAGAGGCGTTGGACCAGATCTGTCACGACTATATCATCAACACCCAACAGGCCATCCCAGCCCCACTGAACTACCACGGCTTCCCCAAATCGATCTGCACCTCGGTCAACCATGTCATCTGCCACGGGATTCCTGGCGAGAAAAAACTCAAGAAAGGTGACATCATCAACATTGATATCACCGTCATCAAAGATGGCTACCACGGCGATACCAGCAAGATGTTCAGCGTCGGCAAGCCCCCCATTCGGGCCCAACGACTCATGCAAGTGGCGCGCGAATGCCTGCTAAAAGGGATCGAACAGATCAAACCTGGCGCCCATCTTGGAGATATTGGCCAAGTTGTCCAGCAACATGCCGAGAAACACAACTTCTCTGTAGTGCGGGAGTATTGCGGGCACGGCATTGGCAAACAGTTCCATGAGGAGCCTCAAGTACTCCACTATGGAAAACGTGGCACAGGCATCATTCTGGAACCTGGAATGACCTTTACTATTGAGCCGATGATCAATGCAGGCAAGCCCCATATCCGCACCCTGCCCGACGAATGGACCGTGGTCACTAAAGATCACAGCCTTTCGGCTCAATGGGAGCACACCCTGCTGGTGACCGAAAGCGGCGTCGAGGTACTGAGTCGCCGCGAGGAAGAGAATGACCTCTGATTCAACGCTCAGCGAGCCACTCCACCAACAGCCCCTCTCTCCAGAACCGATCCGAGAACATCTTGCTGCCCAGCAGCAGCAACGCCACCAACGCTTCTTGCTGGGCGAGGCCGCCCGCACTCTGATCCGGGAACGCAGTGATGAAGTCGACAAGGTACTGACAGCGATCTGGGATCAGATTGGTCCCACAGGGGCAAAAGAGGCACTGATTGCGGTCGGCGGCTATGGACGACAAGAACTTCACCCCTTCTCCGATATTGATCTGCTGATTCTGACGGACGGAAACAGCGAAAATCAACCGTCGATCAGCGCATTCATCACACTGCTTTGGGACCTTGGTCTACAGATCGGTCACAGCGTCCGCTCGATTGATGAGTGCATCGAGGAGAGTCGCAACGATGTCACGGTGGCCACCAACCTGCTGGAGGCCCGCCTGCTGAGTGGTTCACACACCCAATTTGAGCAATTTCAACAACAGATCGGTGATGATGCCATCTGGCCCAGCGGCCCCTTTTTCATCGCCAAACGTAATGAGCAGCAGGCACGCCTACAGAAATACAACGAAACCGCTTATAACCTGGAGCCCAATATCAAAGAGGGGCCAGGCGGCCTACGCGACATCCAGAACATCCTTTGGGTCACTCGACGCCACTTTGGCTCCAGCAACCCACAAGAGTTGGTTGAACACCAGTTTTTGACCAAAGCCGAGTGTACCGACCTTGAGGCGGGGCAGGAGCGACTCTGGGAGATTCGCTTCGCACTCCACCTGATTGCAGGCCGCCCAGAAGAGCGACTACTGTTTGAGCATCAACCAGAGCTCGCTCAACACTTTGGCCACCTTGATAATGACAAGAACCGTGGCGTGGAATCTTTCATGCACAGCTACTTTCGCATCATCCGCGAGCTCTCCCGGCTCAATGAGATGCTGTTGCAACTGTTTGAGGAACAGCTACTGATTCCCCCCGAGTCCCGTGAGACCCACCCCATCGACAAACATTTCGGCATCAGCAACGGCTACCTTACCCTGCTGAACCCCGACTCAATGAAACAGGACCCATCGCTCACCCTCACCCTGTTCTTGGTGCTGCGCCAGCACCCCAAACTGAAAGGGGTCACTGCAGAGACCCTGCGTCAGCTCCGTGCCACCCGCCACGCCATTGATGACAGCTTTCGTCATGACCGCAACAACCAACATCGCTTTCTTGAGCTCTTCTACAGCCCAACCGGCCTGACCCACTCTCTGCGAAGAATGAACCGCTACGGCATTCTCGGGGCCTGGATGCCAGAATTTGAGCGCATCATCGGACTAATGCAGTATGACCTCTTCCACGCCTATACCGTCGATGAGCACACCCTCTTCGTTATTCGCAACCTGCGCCGCTTCACCATTCCGGAACATCGAGAAGAGTCGCCACTGCAGAGTGAACTAATGGCGCAGCTAGAGCACCCCGAGCAGCTCTATCTCGCCGCCCTGTTCCACGATATTGCCAAGGGGCGCGGTGGAGACCACTCACAGCTGGGCAGTGAGGTCGTCCAGACATTCTGCACCCAGTACCAGATTAACCCAGAGACGGCGGCCGAGATCAGCTGGCTGGTGGAGAATCATCTGCTGATGTCAACCTTCGCACAACGACGCGATATCGATGACCCGCAAGAGATTCACGCCTTTGCTCAGCTCGTGGGCACTCTTGCTCGTCTGAAGATGCTCTACCTACTGACCGTTGCCGACATTCGTGCAACCAACCGTACCCTCTGGAACCACTGGAAAGATACCCTGCTGTCCCGACTCTATCAGCTCACCTCTAGCGCACTCGAGCGCGGACTACAGCAACCTGAAGAGAGTGATGACCGTATCACCGAAAATCGGCGAACTGCCCGCGAACTACTGCGACAAGACCAGTGCACCGAAGAGGAGATCAACGACCTCTGGAGCCACTTCGAAGAGGAGTATTTCCAGAAACAGGATGCCCGAGAGATCAGCTGGCACACCTGCTCCATCATCCGGTCTAATCAGTTCCCACTGGTTCAACTACGGGAAGAGAGTCACCATGGCGGCACCGAGATTCTGATCTATAGTCGAGATCGTCAATTCCTCTTCCCCATTCTGGTGCATACGCTGGAGTCGCTCGGGCTGGAGATTCAGGCAGCAAAGATCAACACCACCCTCAACAGCTATGCCCTCGACATCTTTACGGTGCTCGATCAACAGGGAAAGACTATTCGTGATCCAGAGTGGGCCCAACAGATCCAACAAACACTCCAAAAAGAGATTGAGCAACCCACCCTTTTAGAACAGCCGACGCTCTACCGTCAATCCCGCCATCAGAAACATTTCCATGACGAAAGCATCATCCAATTTTGCCAGGATGCGCGTAAAGCACAGACCATTCTTGAGGTCCATGCCACCGACCGCCCCGGTCTGCTCTCCACCATCTGCCGGGTATTGATGGAACATAATGTCCGCATTCAGGGTGCAAAGATCGCCACTTTGGGAGAGCGGATTGAGGACCTGTTCTGGATCACCCATCAAGACAATCAGCCTCTGGAACAGATCGAGGAACAGCAGCAGATCGCAGAGGATCTGCGCCTGGCTCTGGATCCTGAGTAATCCAGCCACGAGGGGGCTGTATCTGGCTTTGGCAACCGTTACAATGCTGCCCTAATTCATTTTTCACCACACTTTTACCCCATTTGAAGGATTGAGAGACCATGGAAAGCTACATTCAGGAACTCTTTGCGGCCCGCATCGGCGGCAATCAGTTTGGCAAGGACACCAACATCTACAAGTTCGAGAAGATCAAACGGGCCAAACGTGCCGCAATGGAGGCCAGCCCAAACATCGAAATGATCGATATGGGCGTTGGCGAGCCGGACTGGATGGCTGAACCCGAGGTGGTTGAGGTGCTCTACAAAGAGGCCAAGAACTGGGAGAACCGGGGCTACACGGACAATGGCGTGCAAACCTTCAAGGATGCAGCCGCCCGTTACATGGATAATGTTTTTGGCGTCAAAGGACTCGACTCCGCCAACGAAATTAACCATGGCATCGGCAGTAAGCCGGTATTGGCACTATTGCCACTCGCCTTCATCAACCCTGGGGACATCACCATCATGACCACTCCAGGTTATCCACTATTGGGCAGCACCACACAAGGGCTCGGTGGCGAAGTCGTCAATCTACCACTGCTGGAAGAGAACGATTTTCTGCCTGATCTGGATAGCCTTACAGATGAACAGAAACGTCGTGCCAAACTACTCTGCATCAACTACCCCAACAATCCGACTGGAGCAGTCGCCACCGAGGCCTTCTACAAAAAAGTGATCGCCTTTGCCAAGGAGAACGACATCGTTGTGGTCTCTGACGAGGCCTATGCCGCCCTGATGTTCGACGGAGAGAAGCCACTCTCCTTCCTCAGCGTGGAAGGCGCAAAAGAGGTCGGTATCGCCATCCAATCCCTCTCCAAGGCCTACAATATGACCGGATGGCGTCTCGCCTTTGTCGCCGGCAATGAGCTCATGGTCAAGGCCTTTGCAGCCGTCAAGGACAACAATGACTCCGGACAATTTGCCGCCATTCAGCACGCTGGTGTCTACTGCCTGGATCACCCAGAGATCACTGAGAAAACCGCCGCCAAATACTCACGACGCCATGACCTGTTGGTCGATGCACTACGCAGTGCTGGCTTTACCATCGACAAGCCCAAGGCAACCTTCTACCTCTACGTCAAAGCGCCAACAGCCACCAAGGATGGCCTCACCTTTGATAGTGGTGAGGCATTCTCTCAATACCTAATCAAAGAGAAGATGATCTCCACTGTGCCGTGGGATGACGCTGGAAACTTCGTGCGCTTCTCGGTCACCTTTGTGGCCAAGGATGAAGCGGATGAAGAGCGAGTCATCGGAGAGATCAAACAACGTCTGGGAAGCGGTGAATTCATCTTCGATTAATCGAACAAAGCCCCTGAAAACACAGGGGCTTCTTTCTTCTGCCCCCTTA
>CAZKCT010000054.1:0-13305 GCA_964551545.1 uncultured Piscirickettsiaceae bacterium
AGATCAGTTCAGATTGCTTCTCCTGCCATACCCCTTTCTTGGGAAGCCCCTCCGAAAAGTGTATGGAGTGCCATCGTATCGATGAGATTGGAATCAAATCCACTCAAGGTGAGGCCATCCAGAAAGAAGATTCACAGATAGATTTTCATCAAGAGTTGATTACAGCAGATTGTGTTGCCTGCCACAGTGATCACCAAGGGGTGAAACCATTTCGCACAGCTAACCGATTCTCACACCACCTGTTGAATCCATCGATTCAGCAGAGATGCTCCAACTGTCATGCTACCCCAATGGATCAAGTGCATGCTAAAACCAAGAAGAACTGTAGTGCCTGCCACACAGAAGACTCCTGGTTATCTGCCCATTTTGATCATCAGGAATATTTCCGTTTTGATCGTTATCATGATGCAGAGTGCAGCGTCTGCCATGAGTCTAGTGACTATTCACAATACACCTGCTACGGATGCCATGAGCATTCGGAATGGAATGTTCGTGGTGAACATCTGGAGGAAGGAATCAATGACTATGAGGTTTGCGTTGAGTGTCATCGCAGTGGGGATGAGGATGAGGCCGAGTGGTTGTGGCGACAAAAGCGCCTGCAGAAGAGGGGAAGTGATGGTGGGCAACCGTATCGATATTATGGATACGAAGATGAAGATGAAGATGAAGATGAAGATGAAGATGATGACTGATCGATCTGTGATAGGAAACTGGATCGATCAAATCCAAATTGAGGAAAGGTTAATCTTAAGGTTCTATTAAGCTTCCCACCGTGGAGTGCACTGTATCGAATAGCCAATGGGTAAGAAACGAGATGCTAGGCGTTTTCTTTAATCGTCAGCAATGTTGATTGTGGGAAATTTTAATTATTTCGTGGATTTCCACTATTTCTTGCGCGGGATCCCAAAGCGTTGACGCCGCATCCACAGTGCCTTGCGGCTAATCCCCAGCCGTTTTGCCAGTTCGGTTTCGGTCATCTGCTCCTGGTGCTGCAGTACGAAACTCCGGAAATACTCCTCAAGCGATAGCTTCTCATCAATCTCCTGTTCAGACTGGCCACTGCCGACATTGTGATCAATGGAGAGTAGGTCTGGAGTGATTGCGCTTGACTCACAGAGCAGTGCGGCACGCTCCATGGTATTGGCCAGCTCTCGAACATTGCCAGGCCAGCGGTATCGGCGGATGGCATCAAAAGACTCTTTGCTGATTTTCAGAGGCTGGATGTTGAGTTGCTGGCAGCTCTTCTTGAGCAGGAAGAGAGCAAGTAGGGTGATGTCATCCTCACGATGGCGTAGCGGAGGCGGGGTGATCTCGATCACCCGAAGGCGGAAGTAGAGATCGCTACGAAATCGTTCCTGCTGGACCAGCTTGCGTAGATCCTGGTGGGTTGATGCAATGATGCGGATGTTGCTGCTGCCACTGTTGTCATATTCGCTGGATTGGAGCAGTTGTAACAGGCGTCCCTGTGCGGAGAGCGGTAATTCCCCAATCTCGTCAAGGAAGAGGGTGCCTCCATCGGCCTCATCAATCAGGCATCGATCCTCTGGGCTGCTGCTGCGGTTGAGGCCAAACAGTTGGGATTCCATCATGTCCTTGGAGACCGAGGCGCAGCTGAAGGTCACAAACGGGTCCCTGGCTCGTTGGCTTTTTGCGTGTAGCGCGCGTGCAACGAGCTCTTTTCCGGTGCCTGATTCACCAATGATCAATACCGTGCTGTCGGTTGGGGCGACTCGGTCGATGCGTTGAAACATCTTCTCCATCTTCTCGCTTTTTCCGATCATCTCGTCGACGGGATAGATGGTGGAGAGATCCTTCTGCAGCGCCTCGCGTGACTTTTGGTCTCTTCGTTCACGTAGTGCCCGATCAATCACGATGAGCATCTCTTCATGGTTGAATGGCTTGGAGATGTAGTCGGTCGCACCCATCCGCATCGCTTTGACAGCCGACTCCACGCCGGCGTAGCTGGTCATCATGATGACCGGGGTGGGAGTGGCAAGTTGAATGATTTCTGTGCCGGGTACGCCGGGGAGCCGGATGTCGCTAATGATGAGCTGGAAGTCGCTGAGATTGAGCGCCGTGGCCCCTTCGACGGAGTCGGTCGTGGTGACCTCATAGTCGTTCCGCTGGAGCAGTTTGGTCAGTGCATCACGGATGATTTGTTCGTCTTCAATAACTAGAATCTTATTCATAATGACTTTTTATATTATTGAAATGGAATGGATATTGTCGCAGTTGTTCCAATCTTTTTTTGTGATTGAAGGGTGATGGACCCGCCGTGCTCTTCAATGATTCTATGAACAATAGAGAGCCCCAGTCCGGTGCCCTGCCCTGCGGGTTTGGTGGTGACGAAGGGGTCGAAAACGGTCTCCAGATTCTCTTCCGGGATGCCCTCACCGTGATCAATTACTCGGATGATTGCGTACTGGTCGGCCTCTTTTGATGTCTCAATTGTCACCGTCGATCCGGGGCTGGAGGCGTCTGCGGCATTGCTTAGAAGGTTGATCATCACCTGTGTCATCGCCTGTTGATCCCCCTCTACCTCAAGCCCATTCGGAGCGTGGTAGAGGAACTCAATCTCTTTGCTCTGGTACGTCAGTCCAACGAGGTGAATGGCCGTTTGAATGATCTCAGAGAGTTTGAATTGCTCACGATTCTTCAACTGGAAGTCACTGCGGCTAAAGTGGGTCAGTGTCTTGAGGATATGGCTGATCCGTTCGGTCTGGGCCAGAATGTCATTGTAGGCCGCTCCCGTCTCATCTTCTTGGTCTGATGGGGCAAGATGTTGAAGGTTTTGAACAATGCAAGAGATCCCCGTCACTGGGTTCCCGATCTCATGCGCTACCCCTGCAGCGAGTCGACCAATGGAGGCGAGGCGGTCACTGTGTGCCAGTCCAGACTCTAGCTGCTTCAGCTCGGTGACATCCTCAATCAGGATGACGGTTCCTTGATGGGTGTTGGATGATCCATGATAAGGCTCGGTATAGAAGGAGCGGTGCAGGTTGAACCAGGCATCTCGTTGATCGAGTGGGGCATGGATGCGGTAGAGGTGGCTCTTTTCTGCGTTGAGCAGTTGCATCATCAGGCCGTGCCAGGGGTTATCGAGAGCTGCCAGATTCTGGCGTCGGGCACGCTGTGCCTCAATGCCGGTCAGGGTCTCCATCATGTTATTCCAGATCATGATGTTTTGATCATCATCCACGACACAGACCCCGATCGGAAGCTTCTGCAGGATTTGGCGCTGCATTCTCCGTAGCTCATCCAGTTCGGCGTTGAGGCCCATCAGCTCGGTGTTAGAGTTCTCGAGTCGCTCCTCCATGTAGTGGATGGAGTCTGCCAGTGCGGTCTTCCCTTCGGTATCGAGTTGAAGGCGTTGGTTGATGATGACGTGGGCCAGCTGAGGGCCGATCAGCCCCGACAGATTCTGCTCCAGGCGTTCGCGAAGCTTCTGGAGCTCTGTGGGGCGAGACTCCTCGGTGGAGAGTTCTAGCTCTTCTAGTGCCTGGGATACCTCACGCTGGGCGGTGACCAGCCCCAAACTGGCGGCCAGTGCATCCCGGAATTCTGCGGGAGAGTTTGCAGAGACGGTCCCCTGTCGAGGAAGAAAGCTGTCGGTGCAGCAGGCGTAAGCAGCCTGAGATTCTGCCTCGGATTGCCGAGTTAAAAGGCTGATTGCAACAAAGAGTGTGCCGTTGATAGAGAGAGAGAGGAGCGTGGAAAATTCCCACGACTCCATGCCGGTTGCTGCATGGAGATTGAGCCAGTGTGGAGGCAGTGCAGTTACCCCGGAGCTGTCCAGTAGGGGGAAGATCAGGGTGATGAACCAGGCGGTGATACCCCCCACCAATCCGAAAATCAGCCCGATTCGGGTTGCCTCGCGCCAGTAGAGCAGTCCGATGATACCGGGGATGAATTGAATCACTGCAACGAAGGAGATCAGCCCGAGTTGTACCAACCCTTCATTGTGTTGCAGGAAGGTATAGAAGAGATAGCCGGAGAAGATGATAAGGACCACCAGAGAGCGCCGTACCCAGAGCAGCCACTGGTAGAGGTTGACGGTGGGTGCAGGGTAGTTGACTGGCAATAGCAGATGGTTGAGCACCATTGAGGAGAGTGCCAGCGTGGTGACGATGATCATCGAACTGGCTGCAGAGAGCCCGCCGATAAAAGTGAGAATGGGCAGCCACTCGATCTCGCTCTGTAGTGCGATACCGAGTACATAATAGTCTGCAGGAATCTCGGGAACGGTCTCCTCACCAGCCCATAGCAGGAGTGGAATGGAGAGATTGAATAGTAGCAGGAAGAGCGGAAAGGCCCAGCTTGCTGTCCGTAAGTGACGGCTGTTGAGATTCTCGGAGAAGATCATGTGGAACTGTCGCGGTAGCAGGAAGGCGGCAGCAAAGGCGAGAAATAGCAGTGTGGCCCAGGGGCCATCCTGGATAGGGCGGTAGAGTGATTCAACTGCCTCCGGGTGATCCTGTAGCCACTCATTCAGTCCCTCCATGCCTCCAAAGAGTCCAAACAGGGCCACCAATGCAACAGAGAGGATCGCGACCAGTTTGACCAGACTCTCGAACGCGATGGCAAGCACCAGTCCATGGTGTTTCTCCCGGCTGGAGATGTGTTTGGCGCCAAATAAAATCGAGAAGAAGATGATGAGCAGGCAGTATCCAAAAGCGATCATCTCTGAGGGAATTTCGTCGGTGAGGATGTGTAGTGACTCGGTAATGGCACGGATCTGTAGTGCCAGATAGGGGAGCGTGCCAATCAGCATAAACAGCGTAACCAGCACACCGGCGAGTTGACTACGGTAGCGGAAGGCAAACAGATCGGCTAGAGAGGAGAGTTGGTGCTCACTGGTCAGGCGCAGAATTGGACGCAACAGTACAGGGGTCAGGAGAAAGGCAAAGGTGGCCCCAATATAGATGGCGATGAATTGAAAGCCGTGGGACTGGGCGAACCCGACGGAGCCATAGAAGCTCCAGGAGGTGGCATAGACCCCGAGAGAGAGGGTATAGACCCAGGGGTTGTTGATCCAGCGGTTGGGGATAATGCCCCGATCGGCAATGTGCGCAATCAGGGATAGAGCGAGTAGATAGATGATCCCTGCAGTAAAGAGGAGTGAGAGGTCACCGGTCATGGCTGGGCCTACGGTGGTTGAGTAGGGCGATCAGAATAATCACGCCAGACCAGAGCAGATAGGGGGTATACCAAGGGCTTTCAGAGCTGCTCCACCACTGCACCAGTGGTGATGCAATCATCAGCAATGCCAGTGCCGTAACCAGGATGGCTGGAAGGGGATGATCTTTGCTGTTGGGGCCATTATGCATGCTCGAAGTGTATCGGGTGTTACGAATGGTAACAATCGGGGGTGGCTATTTTTATCTCTAAGCGGGGAGTGTCAACGACCATCGGCTAAAAGTCGGTGGCCTGGTTGTGGTGCGGCACTGGTGGACAACTGTTTGCTATGAGAAGCAGTCGTCCACCAGGTAGAGGATAGAGCGGTAGGGGATGCCGCTATGGCGGGAGAGGCCAATTTCGCAGGTGCGGCTGGCGGAGTAGCCCTGATGACACCCTTCGGGAATCTGTTGCTTGAGGCGAGAGAGCGCAGCGGCATTCAGCTCTGGTGTTGTGAACCCCTTGTCACCTGAAAATCCACAGCACCCCTCCTCTTCGGGTTGAAAGAGCTGTTTGGCGCAGCGCGATGCAAGCTCGACAAAATCCGATTCCAGACCCTGTTTGCGAGCGCTGCAAGGAATGTGAAGTGCAACTTGATCCAGCTCTTGGATCTGCTTCATTCGAGGAACGAGCTCCTGTAGCGCAAATCGAACGGGGTCGAGCAGTTGGATGGGTCGAGTAAAGTCGTTGCTCATCCGTGCAGTGCAAGGACTGGTATCGCAAAGTACCGGAATGACTCCCTGCTCAGATAGATTCCATAGTTGTTCCTCCAGGGTCTTCAACCTCGATCAAACAACCGGAGATCTCCGGGGCGATGGTGCATGACAAGGTGGAGTCGCTCAATGCGACTCAGGCAGAACGGGTGATCAGTCAAGACTGTGGCTGCTTGATGAATATTGGTGGCGCACTGGAGAAGCAGAGGCATCCGGTGCGGCCACAACATATCGCTGAATTTTTGCTGGAGCGAACCCGTGACGATCGCTGAGCAGAGCAACGCATTCCAATCACGGGTGGAGGATGCGCTCTCCAATGAACAGGCGCACCGGAACTTCCGTTCTGCGATGACGATGCTGATGGAGAAGCGGGCGAACCAGTTTCCAAATGATGATGAGCTGTTGGAAAAACGGCAGCGTGCCAATGCAATCCGTGCCCATGCGCTGCGTCATCTTCCTCAACTGTTGGAGCAACTGGAGCAGCGCCTGACTGAAAATGGCATTCAGGTGCATTGGGCTGTTGATGGTGAAGAGACCAACCAGATTATTCATCAGTTGCTGCAGCGTGCAGGTGCAAAGCGTGTGGTAAAAGGGAAGTCGATGGTCTCTGAGGAGATCGACTTGAACCACTATCTACAACAGCGTGGGATCGAGATTCTTGAGAGTGACCTGGGAGAGTTCATTATCCAGCTTGCAGAGGAGCCACCTTCCCATATTGTGATGCCGGCCATTCACAAGAGTAAAAAAGAGATTGCGGCGCTGCTTAAACAGCACTTTCCTGAGCTTGATTATAGTGAGGATGTTGATGAGCTCACGCAACAGGCACGACAGATCCTTCGCAACCGTTTCCAGCAGGCCGATGCCGGTATTACCGGGGTCAACTTCATGGTTGCCGAGACCGGTACGCTCTGTCTGGTTGAGAATGAGGGCAATGGCCGGATGTCGACGACGGTGCCGCCACTCCATATTGCAGTGACCGGAATTGAGAAGGTGGTGGAGAAACTGAGCGACGTGCCGCTGCTGCTGGAGATGTTGACCAAATCTGCAACAGGGCAGCCCATCACAACCTATTTCAACATGGTGACTCATCCACGCCAAGGTGGAGAAAAGGATGGGCCAGAGTCGGTTCACCTTGTTCTGCTGGATAACGGACGCTCAAGGATTCGCCGAGATCAGGAACTTCTCGACACATTGCGTTGTATCCGTTGCGGTAGCTGCATCAATCACTGTCCAGTTTATGTGCAACTGGGTGGGCATGCGTATGGAACAACCTATCCAGGACCGATTGGTACAGTGCTAGAGCCGATGCGTCTCGGCCTGGATCAGGTCGGTGTATTGACCTCCGCCTGTAGCCTTTGCGGTGCTTGCGGCCAGGTCTGCCCCGTTCAGATTCCGCTTCCTAAATTAATTAATCGGCTGCGAGCAGAGTCGGTCAGCCATCAGAATCGTGGTGCGGTCAAAGGGGAGGGGAGTCTGAGGAAACGTGTTGAGGTGTGGGCATGGCGAATATGGAAAACAATTTATACCCGTCCGGCTCTATATGCACTGTTCTCATGGGGGGCGACTCACCTGCGTGGAATGACCCCTTCTCGTATGGGTGGATGGAGTCGCTATCGAACCGTGCCCAAGCCAGCACAACGCTCACTCGCTGAGCTGTCTGTACAGTCAGGGTTTGAGCATGAGTAGAGCGAGAGAGTCGATCTTCCGTCAGTTACAGGAAAACAGTGGATCGATACCGATTGCAATGCATCGATCCGGCCCTGCCCTGATGCACTGGAGCAGGGAAGAGAAGATTGCCCGACTTGGTGAACAGCTAACGACAGCGCATGCGGAGGTGCATCGAGTAAACCGTGATAACTGGGTGCAGTGGATCAACCATCACCTACCTGAGCGTGACCTGAAACGATTGCTGATCGGTGAACCATTATCAGATCAATTGCAGGGTAAAACGGCAGATGAGATTGAGCTGGTTCATTATCAGCAGCCCATTGAATATTGGAAGCCAGCGCTGTTTGATGAGATTGATGTCAGTATGACCTCAACCCGAGGAGGGATTGCCTGTAGTGGATCTCTTGTATTGTGGCCAGATCAGCAAGAGCCACGACTGATGTCGCTGGTGCCTCCGGTCCATGTCGCACTGCTGAAGGCGTCCACCATCTATGAGAGTTTCGAGCAGATGGTGGTTGAGGAGCGGTGGGCCTCCGGTATGCCAACCAATGCGTTGCTGATCTCTGGGCCATCAAAAACGGCTGACATCCAGCAGGTGTTGGCTTATGGTGTTCATGGCCCGAAACAACTGATTGTACTGATTCTGGAGGATGAGTAGAGAGCATGAGTATCCATCTGCGACCCTTGGGGAAGAGCGACCTCCAGGTCTCTAATGTCTGTTTGGGGACGATGACATTTGGTCAGCAAAACAGTGAGTCCGAGGCGCATGCCCAGCTTGAATATGCGGTCTCTTCGGGGGTGAACTTTATCGATACGGCGGAGATGTACCCCGTTCCTCCGCGCGCAGAGACGGTTCATCGAACCGAGGAGATTGTCGGGAACTGGCTACAGCATCAGTCTCGTGATCAACTGGTTGTAGCAACCAAGGTTACTGGTGCAGGCCGGAACATGAAATGGATTCGTGGTGGGGCACTGCCGTTTGATCGGAACAATATTCGTGCAGCGATTGAGGCTTCTCTGAGGCGACTGAAAACAGACTACATAGACCTCTATCAGCTGCACTGGCCCGAGCGGAATACCCCGATGTTTGGCCACTATCTTTATGTGCCCGAAGGGGAGCGCTCGTTTACCCCGGTTGAAGAGACGCTACGCGCGCTATCCGAACTGGTGGAAGAGGGGAAGGTGCGTGCGATTGGACTCTCGAATGAGTGGCCGTGGGGAATGATGCAGTTTCTCAATGCAGCAAAAGAGCACAATTTGCCTCGCGTGGTTTCGGTCCAGAATGCCTACAATCTGATCAACCGAACCTTTGATACCGCAATGGCAGAGATGAGTTATCGAGAGCAGGTCCCATTGCTGGCCTACTCGCCACTTGCCTTTGGTCATCTCAGTGGGAAATATCTTCAGAATCCACCTGGTGCCGGGCGGGTCAATCTGTTTGACGGATTTGCCCAGCGTTACGAGAAGCCTGCGGTGCCACTGGCGGTGGCGGCCTATGCGGAGGCTGCTCACTCGTTCGGCATGACGCCTGCGCAATTCGCACTCGCGTTTGTCTACTCTCGCTGGTTCTGTGCCAGTACCATCATTGGATCGACATCAATGGAGCAGCTTGAAGAGAATTTGGGGGCGGCCTCAATCGAGTGGAGTGAGGAGATGGAGCAGGCGGTTGAGGCGATCCATCTGCGTTATTTCAATCCTGCTCCCTAGTTTCGCTGTCTACGAGGTGCTTTAGTAGCGCCGCTTCAGGGTTGTTTTGTCGAGAATGGTAGTGGCGATCTCCTCAATGGAGACCTGGCTGGTATCGAGATAGGGGACCCGGTTGCTGTAGTAGATCTCCTCTGCACGACGCACCTCACGTTGACATTGATCCAGTGAGGCATATCGGCTGTTGCCGCGTCGTTCACTACGGATTTTGTGTAGTCGTGTTGGATTGAGCGTTAGGCCAAACAGCTTCTCTTTATGCTGCTGCAGAATGTCGGGCAGTTTGTGTGTATCCAGATCTTCCTCAATCAGCGGATAGTTTGCGGCATGGATGCCATACTGCAGCGCAAGGAAGAGGCAAGTCGGTGTCTTCCCGGAGCGGGAAACACCGGTGAGGATGATGTCTGCCTCCTCGTAGTATTTGGTGGTGGCACCATCATCGTTGTTCAGTGCAAAGTTGATGCTGTTGATGCGGGCACTGTACTTGCTCTCTTTGCTGATACCGTGAGACCGACCGGCTGCATGAGAGGATTTGGAGTGAAGCGAAAATTCCATTTTTGAGATGAAGGTTTCGAAGAAATCGAACATCACGCCACCGCTTTCAGCCATGGTGTCCCGATACTCATCCGTGATCTGAGTGCTGAAGATTAGAGGAGGCTCTCCATCTTTCTCGTGCGCGTTGCGCACCTGCTTTGCAGCGGCTTCGGCCTTCTCCGGACTATCAATAAAGGAGAGGGTCTGCTTCTTGAACTTAATGCCACTGAACTGGGTCAGCAGGCTGAGTCCCAGTGCCTCGGCAGTGATGCCTGTACGGTCGGAGACAAAGAATACGGTTCTTTCGATGGTCATAGGTCTGCTCCAAAAAAGAGAGGGGCACAGGATACAACCGTTCCTGTGCCCCTCTGCATCATCACACGACTAAAGGCTGCCGAGGTGGTTCCAGGTCTCAATCACCGTGTCCGGGTTGAGAGAGATGCTGGAGATCTTCTGCTCCAGTAGCCATGTCGCCAGGTCAGGGTGATCAGATGGTCCCTGGCCACAGATCCCGACGTATTTCCCCTTTTTGTGGCACGCATCGATCGCCATGGTGAGCATCTTCTTCACCGCTGGGTTGCGCTCATCAAAGCCATCAGCGACCAGACCAGAATCACGGTCCATGCCCAAGGTGAGCTGAGTCATGTCATTAGAGCCGATGGAGAAGCCATCGAAGTACTCCAGGAACTCTTCTGCCAAGACAGCATTGGAAGGGAGTTCGCACATCATGATGATGCGCAGCCCATCCTTGCCACGCTCCAGACCGTTTTCCTTGAGGATTTCGATCACGGTTGCGGCCTCATCCAGTGTGCGGACAAACGGGATCATAATCTCCACATTGGTCAGCCCCATCTCGTTACGCACCTTCTTGATTGCCTGACACTCCAGCTCGAAGCACTCGCGAAAGCTTTCCGAGATGTAGCGTGAGGCGCCACGGAAGCCGATCATCGGGTTCTCCTCCTCTGGCTCGTAGCGTGTACCGGCAAAGAGGTTGGCGTACTCGTTAGACTTGAAGTCCGACATGCGGATGATCACCGGGCCATTGGAGAAGGCCGCCGCAATGGTAGAGATCCCCTCAGTCAACTTGCTGACATAGAAATCGACCGGGGATCCATAGGCTGCGGTGCGTTTTCCAATCTCGCTCTTAAGCTCTTCTGGGAGTAGATCAAACTCCAGTAGTGCTTTCGGGTGAATACCAATGGTGTTGTTGATAATGAATTCAAGGCGCGCCAGTCCCACACCTGCATTCGGGGTGTTGGAGAAATCGAAGGCACGACCAGGGTTGCCGACATTCATCATCACTTTAACTGGAATTTCTGGCAGCGTATCGACGGCGGTTTGACTACGCTCGAAAGCGAGGTTGCCTTCGTAGACATAGCCGGTATCGCCTTCTGCACAAGAGGCGGTGATTGCACTTCCATCCGCTAGAGACTCGGTGGCATCACCGCAACCGACAATCGCAGGAACGCCCAATTCACGTGCGATGATCGCGGCGTGACAGGTTCGGCCACCACGGTTGGTGATGATTGCCGCAGCACGCTTCATCACCGGCTCCCAATCGGGATCGGTCATGTCAGTGATCAGCACATCACCGGGTTGCACCTGATCCATCTCCGAGATGTCGTTGATCACGCGGGCGACACCACTGCCGATCTTCTGACCAATGGCTCGACCCTCAACCAGTGCCTTGCCCTGCTCGTTGAGCTGATAACGCTCGATCGACTGGCTGTTGTCCTCGCGGCTCTTCACCGTCTCAGGGCGCGCCTGAACGATGTAGAGCTTGTCGTCGTTGCCATCCAGTGCCCACTCGATATCCATCGGGCGGCCATAGTGTTCTTCAATGGTCATCGCGTAACCGGCCAGCTCTTGCACCTGATCATCATTGATGCTGAAGCGGATCTGGTCCGCCTCATCGACGCTCAGCGTCTCAACGCTCTCCTCCAGCTCACCGTGGGAGTAGCTCATCTTGATCATCTTGGAGCCGAGGTTGCGGCTCAGTACCGCAGGCTTGCCAGCAGCCAGTGTGGGCTTGTGGACATAGAACTCATCGGGGTTCACTGCACCCTGTACCACCGTCTCACCGAGACCGTAGGCAGAGGTGATGAAAACCGCATCGTTATAGCCAGATTCGGTATCGAGGGTGAACATCACGCCGCTGGAGCCGATGTCACTGCGCACCATCTGCTGAATACCGGCAGAGAGCGAGACCATCTCGTGGGCAAAGCCCTGGTGAACACGGTAAGAGATCGCGCGGTCATTGTAGAGCGAGGCAAACACCTTCTTGATCGCCGCCAGTACCTCGTCAATGCCGCTGATGTTGAGGTAGGTCTCCTGCTGGCCTGCGAAAGAGGCCTCTGGTAGATCCTCGGCTGTGGCGGAGGAGCGCACTGCAAAAGTGGCCTCTTCCCCCAGCTTCTCGGTCAGCTTCTGGTAAGAACCGACGATGGCGTTGTGCAGCGCCTCGGGGAAGGGGGTCTCCTCAATCCACTCACGGATCTTGGCACCGGTCTCGGTCAGCTGCTGGATGTTATCCGGGTCGAGCTTGTCGAGTACCGAGTTGATGTTGGACTTCAGGTTGTTATGGTTCAAAAAGAGCTGAAAGCCATACGCTGTGGTGGCAAAACCACCAGGGACTCGTACTCCTTTATTGGAGAGGGCACCAATCATTTCGCCCAGGGAGGCATTCTTGCCGCCCACGATCTTCACATCCTCCATGCCGACTGAATCAAGCCAGACTACGCATTCGTTCATCGCTTTCGTTCCCATAGATATTGATAAATAACAATAATTAGAAAAAGTTGTTCACATAAATAAAAACTTTATGTGCAATCGAATTGTAATATTTTCTATGGAGTCATGACTAAAAAATATTAATAGAGCATATAGCTGTGAACAGGGGGTTGAGCCGGTTTCTATTGAAGACTTTAAGGTCTTGTCCTCGTCTACGGCTCAGGGATTGGGCTTGGTGAAGTGGGCGGGGCTGAGGTCTAATACCCCCGCATGGACATTCAAAAAATACAGCAGCAACTGGCCCAATTCGCCGACGCGCGCGACTGGGAGCCATTCCACAACCCCAAGAATCTGGCAATGGCCCTCTCCGTAGAGGCATCCGAACTGGTCGAGATCTTCCAGTGGCTCACCCCGGAGCAGTCAGCAGCCATCATGCAGAGCGACGAGCGCACCCATGTGGAAGAGGAGGTGGCCGATATCCTGATCTATCTGCTGCGGTTGGCCGACAAACTGGAGATCGATCTGGAGCAGGCGGTAAGTGACAAGATTGTGAAGAATGGTGAGAAGTATCCGGCCCCAGAGTGATAGCCTGGTCTGGCGGTGGTTTTCCAAGCCGATTATTACAAAATATTACTGTGATAACAGGATACTATTAGCGGAACAGGATTCTCTGAAAGCACTATGTGGCGTGCCTTTCAGCAAGGCAGGAAGCGGCAAATTACGATGTTCGAACAGACCTTCAAAAATATAGATGACGTCCTCTGGAAGGAGGCAGGGTGCTCCT
>CAZKCT010000055.1:0-12604 GCA_964551545.1 uncultured Piscirickettsiaceae bacterium
CCTTTGTGGGTGTTGGAGTAGGGCTAGTCTATCTGGTGCGTAAGCAAGGCACCCAGCGTAATCGTTAAAGGTATTCCGAACAGAAAACCCTTCTCGTCGAAAGACGAGGAGGGTTTTTGTTATTTGTTTGTAACATTTTGAAATAATTTGATCTGACAGGTTGGGTTTGTTACAGATAGCCCACTGGAGAGAGCAGAATTTGGATTGGGTAAGAAGGAAGATTTTTACGATGTAATTACTGTATTAGGCGGAATCCGTATAGTCCAATAATTCATGATTCTGTCTAGTTAACTGTTAGATTTAAAAAGAGACTCTTATGAAATTGTTGATTTTCACAATACTGCTTACCACAACAGCCATATTGAGTGGCTGCGCTTCAAATGGCGAGCGGATTGAGGGGTCAGTTCTAACATTCCATCAGTAATGATCTGGTTCTGTTCAGCCACCTTTTGAGTCATTTGTCAGTGGTTGGTAAGATTTCCCCCTAATGGCGATTCATTGGGGAGTGATTACAGTGGGGATTTCCAGAACGGTACTTCTCTTTCTGCTTCTGTCCCAAGTCTCTCTAGCCTCTGCGCAGGAGGTTGATTATCGGGTTGAGGTGGTTGCCACGGGGCTGGGTGTCCCTTGGGGCATTGCCTTTGTCGATGCTGAGACCCTGCTGATCACCGAACGGGAGCAAAAAAGGGTCAGTTCTTTCAAGTAAACATTTTTTAACATATTGATTTTATATGTCAGTTTGCTTGTAGATGGAGGCCGCGAGGAGCGCGACTGAGACGCTAACATCACAGCACAATACGTTTCCAACAAACGGAGATTGTTGTTAGGTGTCATTCAACAAAAAGTCATACGCCGAAGTTTATGACCAGAATGGCTCCATGTCCTCAAGGGTCTAGAAAGCCATACGCTGGTTTGGCGCAAGATTGCATAACACTGTTTTTAGTAGATCTACTTGCCGCGCTTACTCTCCTTGAAAAGAGTGAGGGGTGCGATAAGATCAAGGTATGAAACAGGGCGTGGGGGGTTCTTCAACAACACAGTTTCTGCCTGCGGCGCAGCTTGAAGCGCTGTTTGATCAACTCAAGGCGGCTGGCTACTCCGTGATTGCGCCAATGGTCGTGGATGGCGCTGTGCTCTATCGCGAGTCAACAACAGTCACGACGCTGCCACAAGGGATCATGGATGAGCAGCGGCCGGGTCATTATCGTCTCCACACCAGTCATACACCGCAACGATTCAGTTGGAGTAGTGGTCTACAGGGGATCAAGTCAGTTCTGTTTCCGCCTGAGGAGCCTCTGTGGCAAGCCAAGAAGAGTGGCGATGGCAATGTTCAATTCAGTGCCATTGAGGCGGCCTCAGAACCGACGGCACTGTTTGGTGTGCGCAGCTGTGATCTGGCCGCAATCGCCTTGATGGATCGCCACTTCCTGCGAGAAGGGGCCGAAGATCCTTGGTACCGGCAGCGCCGCTCTAATCTTTTGTTGATTACGGTGAGCTGTCATTATGCCTCTGAGAGCTGTTTCTGTGCATCCACCCAAACAGGACCGGAGCCGCTGCAGGGGTATGACCTGCGGCTCGATGAGCTGGAGGATGGTTATCTGATCCAGGCTGGAAGTGATCGTGGCGCTGCGCTATTGGCGCCGCTCTCTTTCGCTGCTGCCAGTGATGAACAGCTGGCGTGTGCGGCAGCGCAGCTGGTTGTGGTAAAAGCACGACAGCAACGTGCGCTGGCCAGCCCCGATTTTCGTGCTCATCTCCCGACACAACCGGAGAGCCCCATCTGGGAAGAGATTGCCGAGCGCTGTCTGGCGTGTGGCAACTGTACGGCGGTCTGTCCAACCTGCTTCTGTCATCGGGAAGAGGAGGCTGCCACCCTTGATCTTGAGCAGAGTACCCATCAGCGGGTCTGGGACTCCTGTTTCAGTGATGGTCATAGTGAGCTGCACGGTATTCCTGTTCGTGGCGGGCGCCGCGAGCGCTATCGTCAATGGATGACCCACAAGCTGGCGGGATGGCATGATCAATTTGGGGAGAGCGGCTGTGTTGGCTGTGGGCGCTGTATCACCTGGTGTCCGGCTGGGATCGACTTTGTGGCGGAGGCCTCCCGGCTTGTAGAGGGCTCAGAGGATGCATGAACTGACTCGCCCCGACAGAGTACCGATGGCCGCTGAGGTTGTTGCTCGGCGGCAAGAGAGCAGCGATGTCTTTACCCTGCAGTTACGGTTGCTCGATCCGGTGCAGCGATCCCGCTATCGCTTTCAGCCGGGGCAGTTCAATATGGTCTATCTCTATGGGGTGGGGGAGGTGGCGATCTCCATTGTTTCCGATCCCGAGGATGAGACGCTGTTGAATCACACCATTCGCGCGGTGGGTCGCGCTACCCGTGGTCTGGAGCAGCTGCAGACGGGGGATCAGATCGGTTTGCGTGGTCCTTATGGGCGAGGCTGGCCGATGGAACAGGCAGCCGGGCGAGATCTGGTGATTGTGACGGGTGGCTTGGGGTGTGCGCCGGTGGTGGCGGCGATTGCAGCGGTGGAGCAGCAGCGAGAGACATATGGCCACCTGACGATTGTTGAGGGGGTGTGTCACTATCAGGATTTGATCTATCCAGATCGATTCAGCCATTGGCAGCAGTTGGAGAACAGTGAGGTGATTCTCTGCAGCAGTCAGGACAAGGCGGCTCCCTGGCCTTGGCATACCGATCGGGTGACTGATCATCTGGATCAGATTAGTGAGAATGCGATCGCGATGCTCTGTGGGCCAGAGGGGATGATGGTTGCTGCAGCAGAGACTTTGCAACAGCAGGGGATCGATGGCGAGTCGATCTGGCTGAGTCTGGAGCGCAATATGCAGTGCGGGGATGGGTTCTGTGGTCATTGCCAACTGGGAAGCCACTTTGTCTGCAGGGATGGGCCGGTCTTCTCTTGGATGGAGGTCGGCGAAGATTTGAAGGTGAAAGGGCGATGAGCCAAGTCATGATGAACAAGCCCACGGTTGCGGTGCACAAGTTCAGCTCCTGTGATGGCTGCCAGCTGGCCTTTCTCAATATGGGCGAGGGGTTGTTGGCACTGGCGCAGTTGGTGGAGATGGTCCACTTTGCCGAGGCAGGCATTGTGAACCCGGATCACCCAGTGGATATTGCTTTTGTGGAGGGGAGTGTCTCCACGCCAGAGGACCGGCAGCGCATTGAGGCGATCCGTGCCCAGAGTGGTGTGTTGATCACCATGGGAGCATGCGCGACTTCAGGTGGAATTCAGGCGCTACGTAACGTGCAAGGAGATGATTGGCGCGCCAGCCTCTATGCCACGCCAGAGACGATTGCCTCACTGGCGACCTCCACGCCCATTGCCGAGCACGTCAAAGTGGACCTGGAGTTGTGGGGTTGCCCGATTCGTAGTGAGCAGCTGTTGCCTGTCGTGAAAGATCTGCTGCTGGGGGTGATGCCGGGGAAGATGAGTGAGCCGCTCTGCCAGAGCTGCAAACGGGCGGGTAATGTCTGTACGTTGGTAACAAAAAATGCTCCCTGCATTGGAGCAGTCACCCGAGGAGGGTGTGGTGCAATCTGCCCCAGGATGGGCCGTGATTGCTACGGCTGCAGTGGTCCCGTCAGGGATCCTAACCAACAAGGAATACGACATCGATTGGAGGGGGTTGGACTGCCATCCGATGAGATTGAGCGCCGTTTTGCAATGATCCATGCTCACCACTTTGCGGAGCCTTCGTCATGAGTGAGACCCAGACGATTCCGATCAAGGTTCCGGTGCTCTCTCGGGTTGAAGGAGAGGGAGCATTGGAGCTGGTTCTTCGTGACCAGCAGATCGAATCACTGAAGCTGCGTATCTATGAACCGCCGCGCTATTTTGAAAAATTCCTCGAGGGGCGTGGTGTCGATCAGCTGCCAGAGATGGTGGCTAGAATCTGTGGCATCTGCCCGGTTGCTTACCAGATGAGTGCCGTGCGAGCGGTGGAGTCGCTGTTTGAAGGGGAGGTGTCGCCGTGGGTGGAGCAGATGCGTCGGCTCTTCTACTGCGGGGAGTGGATCCAGAGCCATGCGCTCCATATCCACCTATTGGCGGCACCCGATTTTCTGGGGCATGAGCATGTGGTCTCAATGGCGGGGGAATTTCCAGATGAGGTACGGCGTGGGTTGCAGTTGCAGGGGTTGGGAAATCGTATTATTGCACTGTTGGGGGGGCGCTCGGTCCATCCGGTTGGGGCAAGGGTCGGCGGGTTTCATCATGCGCCCTCTCAACAGGAGGTGGCCGCTTTGCTGGAGGAGGCAAGAGGCGCGGTGGCCGAGAGTGAGGCGCTGTTGCGCTGGCTGGCCACGTTAGATCTGCCAAAAGTTAAGCATGATTTTGTCTCTGTCGCGCTGGAGGAACCGGATTGTTATCCGATGATGGGAGAGACGATTGTCTCTGATCAGGGAATGAGACTTCCCATCGATCAATTTGAGACACGCTTTGAAGAGCTGCAGGTGCCGCACTCCACCTCCTTCCACGCGCTACTCGATGGAAAACCCTATCTGGTCGGACCACTGGCACGGGTGAATCTCCATTACGAACAGCTGTTGCCATCAGTGAGGGCGCTCTGTGATGAGCTGGGAATTCACTTTCCCAGCCAGAATATGTTCGATAG
Organism: uncultured Piscirickettsiaceae bacterium; assembly: GCA_964551545.1. Lineage (GTDB taxonomy): Bacteria > Pseudomonadota > Gammaproteobacteria > Thiopontia. The sequence goes on from CAZKCT010000055.1 coordinate 4,639, forward strand.
CGTATTGGCACGGGGCGTCGAGCTGCTGCAGATGGTCCATGAGACGATGGCGCTGCTGGAGCAGTATCAGCAGCCATCACAGTCCTGGAGTGAGTTTAAGCCGAAGGCGGGTGTCACTTTTGGGGCCACTTGTGCCCCACGCGGGATTCTCTGGCACCGCTACCAGTTTGATGCAGCGGGAAAGATTGTTGCGGCGCGCATCGTGCCGCCCACCAGTCAGAATCAGGCAAGGATTGAGGAGGACCTTCGTGTCGCATTGACCGAGTTTGGGCTGGAGCAGCCAGAAGAGGCGATCAAACTTTATGGTGAGCAGGTGATTCGCAACTATGACCCCTGTATCTCCTGCGCTACCCACTTTCTTGATCTAAGGATCTCTCGCAAGTGAGGCGTGCGGTGGTCGGGATCGGAAGCCCCTTCGGGGTGGATCGAGTCGGGTGGCAGGTGGTGGAGCGGATTCAGCTGCCACCGGATATTGAGCAGATCACGCTTGATCGACCGGGGCTGGCACTGATCGATGCGGTCAAGGGGTTTCACCAGGTGGTGCTGGTGGATGCGGTGCTGGGCGCAGATCAGCCGGTGATGGTGCTTGATCGAAATCAGTTGCTGGAGGATGCGTCACCATCACTCTCCAGCCATGCGGCAGGGGTTGCAGCGGCCATTGCACTGGGAAGCGCGCTGGGAGAGCTGCCAGAGCGATTGGATTTGGTAGGGATTTCTGTTGAGGGTATGGAGGAGACGGTTGATGAGGCCCGAATCGATCGGGCTGCCGCCAGGGTGTTAGAGCTGTTGCAGTGACTGCCGGTGCCAGCCGAGGTGTCGGTTGTTGTCGCCTACTGCGGTGATGGCGTAGAGCGGGATACCAAGCAGAGAGGCTTCCACAGTCATCTGTTCACGGTAGTGGTTGATGAACTGCTGAGTTGCCTCGAATTTCTCCGGGAAATGGTCGAGCCGCTCGGTCTTGAAGGCGTCATCAATCCCTTCACTGTCACAGAGAGACAGGCCGTCCTCTCCAACGGCAGGGCAATCGGTGTCGACCATGATGTTGCCATCGAGCGGTGAGAGTGGGTAGCTTCTGCATCCCGGTGGACGTGTTGCATGGATGGCGCAGCGCCCCTGTTGCAGGTAGCGGCAGGGCTGGGCGCCATCGGAGATGAACATCACGGCGCGCATCTGTTGTTCGATCTCCCCGAAGAGGATCGGAAAGTGGTGGTGGACCGCCTCGAAGTCATCAAGTACCAGCGGCATCAGCAGGAACTGGCTGCCATCGCAGCAGCGGCTGCAGTCACCACAGCCGGAAAAGTGGCGGGGTGGGAGTGTGGTGATGTCGGTAAAAGGCACGGGCGCCGCGCTCGTTAAACGGTGGGTGCAGGCGGGCTGAAGAGGCGCTGGTGTTCTGAGAGGGCGTAGCGGTCAGTCATTCCGGCAATGTAGTCGGCAATGATTCGTGCCTGTGTTGTCTCCGGTGCTCTGATCATCTTCTCGTATGGCTCATCGGGCAGTAATCGTGGCTCCTCCATGAATGATTCAAATAGTTCGCCAAGAATGCGTTCGGCCTTGGCGGTCATTCGCATCACCCGATAATGGCGATAGAGTTTCTTGCGAAGGAACTGTTTCAGCTCAAGGTTGTGTTCGACCTGCTCCTCGCTGAACTGGATCAGTGGCTCTGGGTGTTGGCGAACTGCGTCGCTGGTCGCGGGATTGACGCGGGTAAGGTTTTTCTCGCTGGTCTCGATCAGGTCGACCGCGAGGCGGTTGATCATCCGCCGTACCACTTCATGGATGGTGCGGCGCTGACTGAGGTTGGGGTGTTGTGCTGCAACCACCTCATACTGTTCTCGAAACAGATAGATCTCTTTGAGCTGCTCAATCGTCAGTAGCCCTGCGCGTAGTCCATCGTCGACATCATGGTTGTTGTAGGCGATCTGGTCTGCGAGGTTGACCAGTTGTGCCTCCAGGCTGGGCTGGCTCTCGTCGAGAAAGCGCTGCCCCACATCGCCAACCTGTTTTGCATTGTCGATGCTGCAGTGCTTCAGGATCCCTTCACGCGCCTCAAAAGTGAGGTTCAGGCCCGCAAACTGGGCGTACTTCTCCTCCAGCTGGTCGACCACTCGCAGAGATTGGAAGTTATGTTCAAAGCCACCATAGGGCTTCATGCAGCGGTTGAGCGCATCCTGGCCAGCATGGCCAAAGGGGGTGTGGCCAAGATCATGGGCCAGTGCGATTGCCTCGGTGAGATCTTCATTGAGGCGAAGCGTGCGCGCAATGGAGCGACTGATCTGTGCCACCTCAATGCTGTGAGTGAGCCGGGTGCGGTAGAGGTCGCCCTCGTGATTGACGAAGACCTGGGTTTTGTACTCCAGCCGCCGAAAGGCGGTGGAGTGGACGATGCGATCCCGGTCGCGCTGAAAGGCACTGCGGTAACCTGCGCCCTCCTCTTGATGAAGTCGTCCTCGGGTGGAGCTGTCGTGGGCAGCGTAGGGGGCGAGGTTGCAGGGATCAGCCATGGTTGGTGGTTATGCCGTCTGTCGGCACTGCTCCAGGGTCTCGATCAGCTTCTCTTGCGAGAACTGGTCGGTCATGACGGCTTCCCCAATGGCTTTTTGTAGCACCAGTCGGATCTGTCCCGCCTCCACTTTCTTGTCGACAGCCATCAGCTCCAGGTAGCTCTCTGCAGAGAGGTTGGCAGGGCCGAGGTCGGGAAGGTTGGCTTGTTGAATCAGTTGTCTCAAGCGCTCTCGGTCAGCCTCGCTGATCCATCCCAGTCGCATTGAGAGGTCGGCAGCCATCACCATGCCGGCGGCTACAGCCTCGCCATGGAGCCATGCGCCGTAGCCCATGCCGGCCTCAATGGCGTGACCAAAAGTATGGCCGGAGTTGAGCAGGGCGCGTTGTCCTGCTTCCAGTTCGTCGGCCGCGACGACCTCCGCCTTGTTCTGACAGGAGCGCTCAATGGCGTAGGCCAGTGCCTCGGGGTCGCGCTTGAGCAGTGTCTCCATGTTCTGCTCCAGCCACTGGAAAAATTCCGGATCGCGGATCAGTCCATATTTGATTACCTCGGCAATGCCAGCGCTGAGTTGGCGGTCATCGAGTGTGTTGAGGGTGTCGGTATCGGCAATCACGCACTGGGGCTGATGGAAGGCGCCAATCATGTTCTTGCCCAGTGGGTGGTTGATTCCGGTTTTGCCACCGACCGAGGAGTCAACCTGTGCCAGCAGAGTGGTTGGGATCTGAATGAAGTTCACGCCACGCTGGTAACTGGCGGCGGCATAGCCGGTGATGTCGCCAACCACTCCGCCACCGAGGGCAACCAGCGTACATTTGCGATCGAAGCGTGCGCTCAACAGTGCGTCGAAGATGGTGTTCCAGGTCTCAAGATTTTTGTACGCCTCCCCATCAGGAAGGATCACGCTTTCAACCTGAAAGTCTGCGAAAGCGTGTTCTGCCTGCTGTAGATAGAGTGGTGCGATGGTCTCATTGGTAACGATCATCACCTGGGTGCCGTGTACGTGTGAGGCAACCCACTGTGGGTCACCCAGCAGGCTACGACCGATATGGATCGGATAGCTTCGCGCGCCCAGATCAACGTGAAGTGTATTCATGATGTCTCAATCTTCTGAATGATGTCGGATGCCGTCTGTTGGACCGAGTGATCGCCCGTCTCGATCACCAGGTCAGCAATCTCCTGATAGAGTGGATCGCGTGCCTCCAGCAGCTGTTGCAGTTTCTCTTTTGGGTCGCCGGTCTGTAGCAGGGGGCGGTTGCGGTCGAGGCGAGTGCGCTTATGGAGTTGCTCCGTATTGGCCTTGAGGTAGATCACCAATCCCCGAGCAGCGAGATGTTGCCGGTTCTCTGTGCGCAGCACCGCGCCACCACCAGTGGCGAGTACAACGCCTTTACGTTGACTTAGCTCATCGATCACGGAACTTTCGCGGTTGCGGAATCCGTCCTCCCCTTCGATATCGAAGATGGTGGGGATGCTGACCCCGGTGCGATTCTCGATCTCGTGGTCGCTATCGATGAACTCCTTGCCCAGCGATTCGGCCAGCCGTCTGCCGATGGTCGATTTTCCTGCGCCCATCAGCCCAACCAGAAAGATGTTCTGTGTGGTTCTGCTCACGATTGTCTGTTCCTGTCGGTTGCCTATCGAGCCTTCCGGGTTGCGCCTGTGATTGGAGAATGGATGGGGTAATGAAGATCAGCAATTCATCTTTGCCGTTGGTCGAAGCGTGGTTGCGAAACAGGGGGCCAATCAGCGGGAGGTCAGCCAGCAGAGGAACCCGGTTCTCGCTCTCTGATTTGCGCTGCTCATAAATGCCGCCAATCACCAGAGTCTCGCCATCTTCAATCATTACCCGGGTCTTTACCTCACGGGTGTCAACGCTGGGCTCACAATTGTTGCAGAGGATAGCACCAACGGCGTCCTTTTTGACCTGCAGTGAGAGGATTATTCGGTGATCCGGGGTAATTTGCGGCGTGACTCGTAGCTCCATCACGGCATCCTTGAAGCTGACGTCAGTGCCGCCGCTCAATGTGTCGGAGCGATAAGGGATCTGTACCCCCTGTTGGATGGTGGCCTCATAGCCGTTGGCGGTAATGATGCGAGGGCTGGCGATGATCTCGGTCTTCCCCTCAATCTGGGCAGCGGAGAGTTCCAGATCAATCAGGGATCCGCTGGCCAGTTTCGCCAGTGTGAGGCCGATGCGCCCGCCGGCACTGGTCACCGGAAGATTGACCGCAAGACGGTTGCCGCTTCCCGAGACTCCAGGAGTGGTGCCCTGGAGCGCGCTGTTGGCCGCTTCGCTGCTTCCAGAGAGGGAGAACCCCCACTGGTTCTGCGCGGATCTCAGATGGGTAACACCGAGTCGACTCCCCAGTTCATGGGTAAAGTCATCGGCGGCAATGACGATACGAGATTCGATCAGCACCTGTTTTGCCGGGGTGTCGAGCTGTGCAATCAGTGTCCGAATATCGTGCAGACGGGTTTCACTCTCTTGAACCAGCAGGGCATTGGTGCGTTCATCGACTCCAAGTCGGCCATTTTCTGAGAGAAGTGGATTCTTCTGGTCGCTTTCCAGGGTCTTTTTCAGATTGGTGGCATTGGCATAGTGAAGAGGGATGATTTCAGTCTTCATTGGGGGTGCAATGGTTGAAGACTCTCTCTGGGGGACTCCCTCTGTCGTGGGAGGTTGCGGGGGTGCCGAGAGGGTGATCAGCCCCTCTTTCTCTTCGAGTTGCAGCTGATGCTGTTGCGCCAGTCGTTGTAGTGCACTTTTCCAGTGGATTTGGTGGAGATGGAGCGAGGTTGTCTCGGAGATGTTTCCGTGGATGATGATGTTCTGTTGAGCTTGCTCAGCAATGGTGCGGATGGCCTCCTGGACAGTGACATCATGGAGCGAGAGGCTGACCTGATGATCCTGTTTTGCGCCCTCTTGATTGGTATTGGAGGGCTGAAGCTGGATCGATAGAGTTTCATCCGCTGTTGTGGCGATGACCGTTTGGGGGCTGTCGAACTCTACCAATAGTCGTAAATTTTGGCCGTTATGGGCAGTGCGCAGTTGCCTGAGAGGGGCTGGTAATGGGCCCGAAGGTGTTTCGGTCTGGTTGATGGTATGGGTGAGGTCGATGATAAACTTCTCTCCTCCCTCTAGAGAAAAGTGGTTGCTGATCTGGGGCGGTCTGCTCAACTGCAGTAAAATGGTCAGCGGTTCGGTGGGGGAGAGTGTAATGGCTTCCAGTTGATTCGGGGGTTCCGCCATTGGGCTGCATGAGAGCAAAAGCAGTAGTGTGGTCAGAAAAATCCGGTTTCCCATAAGGGCTGATAGTAAGCCTTCTTTCAATAAAATAGTAAATATTTCAATTTGTTACAAAAAAATAATGTTTTACTCTCCTTGGCAACTGCGTACCTTCTCACGGCTATTTGATGCGGGGGCACTGTTTGGCTATCCAACGGAGTCGGTCTATGGTCTGGGGTGCGATCCCTGGAATGAGGTGGCGGTCGAGCGGTTGTTGGCGCTGAAACAGCGTCCGCTGGAGAAGGGGGTGATTCTGATTGCCGCTACGGTCGAGCAGTTGGCACCATTTATCTCGCTGGAAAATAGGTCTCAGTGGTCGAAGCTGGCGCAGCCGAGACAGCGTCCCACGACCTGGATTGTCCCTGTCTCAGCGCAGACACCTGACTGGATTCGGGGGGCGCATGATGGGGTTGCGGTACGCCTGACGCAATTTGCGCCAGCGGCTGCGCTCTGCAATGCGGCAAATTCCGCATTGGTCTCCACCAGTGCCAACCTTGCAGGTCATCCGCCGGCTCGGAATGTGATTGCGGTGCGACAAGCATTGGGGGATCAACTTGACCTGATTCTGGGAGGAGAGACTGGAGGAAGCCAAATGCCTAGTGAAATCCGCCACTTTGGCTCTGGTAAGGTGCTGCGTGCGGGAGGGTAGAGGGGAGACAAACCCTGTCTCAGAGTGTACCATTCAGTTGTCTAATCGATGAGCCCGTACGAGTCAACGCCATACAATTCTGCCCATGCTGCATAGTATCAAGGAAGTTTGTGAACTAACCGGGAAGAGCCGTTCCAGCATCTACCGGATGTTCAGCCGTGGAGATCTTGCCTATATGGTGGGAAAGGATGGGAAGCGGCGCGTCGAGACCTCAGAGCTGCTGCGGGTCTTTGATGACATCAACTTCAATGACTCTCCTACGCTGGTCGAGCCAGCCGAAATTCCTTCCAGTCCCGCTTCTGGAGGCGATCCCTACGTCACCGCACGTGAGCTGACGGACCTGCGTGGACTGATCCACGACCTACGATCTGAGCTGGATGATATTCGCGAGGATAACCGGCGTCTGTTGCGCCTATTGGAGTATCAGACGGTGCATGGCGGAGCGAGTGCGAGCAGTAGCGCATCAACGGATACTCCTGCGCCATCTGCGCAGCCAGAGTACACGGAAGAGGATGAAGAGGCGCCCGTCCCCGTGACCGAAGTGGCCGGTCAGGGCTGGAAAGCCTATAGAAAGCAACGCTCGGAGGAGCAGAGTCAGCCATCAGCTGCCGGGGTGACATCACCTGCAGGGCCGGGCGTGTTCGGCGAGCTAGGCGTCTGGCTGAAGAACTTCTTTTTTGGAGAGTGGCAGAAGCGCTCTTAAATCGCCTCTTCCGCAGAGGCGTTTAATGCATCGAATGGGGCCCGCTATGGCTCATCTCACGTTCCCTGCAGAACAGTTCGCGGATGTTTTCAATCAGCGGCAGCAGATCATGCGAGCGGATCGAGCAGTAGACCTTATTGTGGGAGCGTCTTGAGTGCACCACGCTGGCTTTCCGTAACACCTCAAGATGTTGGGAAATATTGCTCTGGGTGCTGCCGGTATGCTCCAGGATCTCATTGACGATTTTCTCATCATTTCCCAGAAAACATAGAATCTTCAGGCGAGTCGGGTGGCTAATGGCCCGGAGTGCCGTTGATATCTGTTTGATCTCCATCTTGTCGGATGGTAAATCGACATCTTGTCTCATGTTACTTCCTCCTCCTGCGAAGTATTTCTAGCTATATCGAATGATGTGGTGCGAATCCAGTTGTGGGCTAGATCTCAATACAGCACTCGATGCCATACCGTTCCTGAATATATTGGGATAGCATCTTCTGCTGCTCTTGATCGAGCTGAACGCAGAGCAGGATCAGCTGGGCCAGACCGTCATCTTCGGCATAGAAAAAGGCTGCGGGTACCTGCAGCGCATTAGACAGTTTGGCAACGGTCTGGTCGCTGGGACGGTGGCGGTTGTTCTCGTACTGATTGATCCGCGGACTAGCCGTTGCCGGATCAATGCCGATTTCCAGCCCCAGACTCTTTTGTGACAGTCCTGATTGTTGTCTCGCCTGTCTTAGCCGTTCACCGAAAACTACTTTTCGGTCATGCATGGCTTGGTTACTGGCATGAATGATGATCTCCCTAGGTGTTCCACTCTTTACT